>JAIQGB010000421.1 GCA_020072905.1 Terriglobia bacterium
GTAGCGCGTGAAGTAGACGCGCTTGCGGCGTGCGTTGCCACCGCACACGTGCAACCCGACCTTGATGTTCAATCCCGCGGCGGCCCGATTCAGCGCCTCCGCCGCCCACACGGCCTCTTCGGGAAACGCCGTCCACGCGGGTTCGTCAAACTGGATGAACTCACAGCCCGCGCGGACGACCTCCTGCAACTCCTGGTTCAGCACGTCCGCGTAAGCCAACGCCAGGTCGCGGTCGGTCGGGTAGAGGTCCGGGCGCTTGTTGTTCGAGAACTTGGCGAGCATGTGCGGCCCGGTGCAAGTGATCTTCACCTCCACGTGCGGGGGGGCCGTCTCGCGCGCCACCTTCCAGTCGCGGGCCAGCTCGAATCGCGGGTTGGCGATCCGATCCACAACGGCTGCAATCTCGATCCCGAAGCCCGCCTGGCCGTAACGGCGATACTCCATCTGGTCGAACGAGAGCCCGTCGAGCCGCTTCTGGAAAAAGTAGTACATATTCTCGCGGCGCACTTCGCCGTCCGTGATGACGTCGAGCCCGGCTTCCACTTGGTCGCGCGCTGCCCAGCGAATCATTTCGTCGGATTCTTCCCGGCTGAGTGCCGGCTTCTTGAGAGTGTCCGCAGGCTGCACGGGGCGCGGATAGCTGCCGGTCACCGTAGTTCGAAAGGGTGGGGGCATCGTGAACCTCAAACCTCGTGGCGATTTGTCGCTCTTGTCCTCGGGGCAAACCAAGTCAAGAGGACACTCGCCAAAAGGTGATCAGGCTTATCTGCGCCCGAGTCCCAAGAGAAGTGCCCGGGGAGCCGTCGAGCCGCGGCTGCCATTATAAGATAAGGGAGAATAAAGACCGAGGGATTCCCATGCCCAGATCAGCCTGTGCCCCGCTGGTATAAGACAACGCTGCTCCCCTCTAGCTAGGGGAACTCCGGGTTGGCGCGACTACGTTCACCCTTCACCCTCGGGCGTGGCACCTGGGGGGCGCGGTGGACAAGAGTTTCTCCCGGCATGACGAGTGCGAGCCTTCGCCTTGCCGGACTGCATCCTTCTCCTCGACTCACTGGCATCGGCCTCAGCAGAGTTAATTATTTGATTGAATTCTGGCTTTAATTGTGTTTTATTGCGCGCAAGTCCTGTTCGTGAAACGGAGGTTTCGATGACGCTCACGGCACTGCCGATCGCCTGCATCCTGTTCATCACGGGCATTGTGGCGTACTTCCCGGTGATCTACATTCGCAAAACGAATAAGGTCATGAAGCTCCTGGAGCAAATCGAGGCCAACACCCGGAAGTAGAAGAGACCTCGGCCGAGGCCGTTTCTCTCCCCGTTCTCCCTCATTCAGTTTGGGGAAGGGGTAGTATTCTTTCAAACACCCGCCGTCCAAGACGGAGAGGCGCAGGGGCCGCCATCCGCTCCCAGTGGAACAGCTTCATCCTTCTCGCCGCCCGCTGGAAATCCGGGTTATGATTGCATTCAGGTGAGTGGAATCGCCATGGGGAGGAACTTGCTCAAGCTCCTACTGAGGCAAGCCGGCTGCGTTGCTGTCGCCGCGTGGACCGCTTGCGCAGCTCTCCTTGCCCAGGAGGCCCCCATCGTCAAGGGCGAATGGACAGCCACGGCCGGGCCTGCTCGTGTTTATCGCGGCAAATGGGTGGGGCAGGCCTTGCCTCCTGGCCAGCCCAATGCTCTCCACGGCTCGTGGACTCTTTCAGGGGAGACTGGGGAAGCGGTTCTGAGCGGCACTTGGTCTGCCCGGAAGGCGGGACGAGGGTTGCAGGGCACTTGGTCGGCTCAGGACCAGTATGGAAGGTCCGTCTCCGGAAGGTGGAGGGCTGCGTCGCCAGAGTTGACCGGCCGCAGTCTCCAGGAAATACTGGAGTTGAGCCTGGAGGGAACAATCGCCGGCACGTGGCGGAGCGGAGGGCTCAGCGGAAATTGGTGGATTAAAGGGTCTTCGGCAACCAGGAGTGGGGGTTAGGCTTGGACTATGGCGGCGTGAATTCCACCCAGCCTGCAACCTCCGGTCGTCGTTGGGGTTGCTTCCGACTGTACCGGCCGTGGCCCATATCCCTGCCGCCCTTTCTGTCTCGTTCGCCCAAGCCCGCAGTGCCGACCGGGATGCAGAGAGTGGACAGGGCATGGTCACCTGCGCGTGAGCGTTTAATCGTTGGGTCAGATATGTTAGCTTAGGTTGACGCTGATGCGTGGGGGGCGCAGCCGTGGAGAAGGCGTGTTTTTCACTTGATACGAGCGGGCAAGTGGCCGGAGTATCCTGGACTCCTTGCTCTCGCCCGAAGATCGGGAAAGGGTCAATGTCCTGAGCTTGTCAGTGGCCGCCAACCTTGCCGGGAGGGAAGTCAAACGTATGGAAAAACAGATGGACTCGCAGCAGGGCACGTCGCTCTCACCAGCCGATTTGGAATTGGAAACGCGCCGGAAAGTCGTCATCCGGTACGTCGACGGTTCATTGCTCCGAGGTTACCTCAGCCCAGAAGACGAAGCCGCGCTGCAGGAGAATGCGACGCAGCCTTTCATCGTGCAAACGCTGGGCGGCGACTCCCAGGAGGTCAAGCCTTCCGAGATCAAGGCAATCTTCTTCGTCAAGAGCTTCGACGGAAGCCCCAACTACTCAGAGTTTAAGGTGTTCACAAACCGGCCGAACGGCCGGGGCGTGTGGATCCGGGTCCATTTCCGAGATGACGAGGTCATGGAAGGCGTAACTCCCAATTCTCTCTCTACCTATTTCAATCCCGTCTTCTATTTGACGCCACCCGATCCGGCATCGAACAACCAGACCGTCCTGATTTCGAAACGATCTCTTAAGGAAATGCAGGTTCTAGGGCTCGCCGCAGACTAGGTGCTCAACGGAGAAAAAGCGCCCCGGCGCCAGGTCGACCATGGACACCCCCACCCCGAGCAAACCCGAGGCTTCTGCCGAGGGGAAATGGGCCCCCGGCGCGGAGCCTCTGGCAGTCTGCATGAGTTGCAGCGCAACCTACCCCCCGGACACCTCCGAATGCCCCAACTGCCACGTCGGCCTCTCTCTGGTTCGAAAGTGTCCGAGTTGTGGCCGCGTGCAATCGGCTCAGCACTTCGCCTGTATCTACTGTGCCGACTCCTTCGTGCGCGAAGAGGGGCTGAGGCCCTTGGCCTCCGGCCCCCTGTTCCGAAAACGCCAATTGGCTCAGAAGCGATTCCGCATCGTGGCAGGAATAGGACTGGCCGTTGGCATCGCGGCGGGGTTAACGCTGTATTTCATCCGCCGGCCGTCCGGGGGAACCCAAGCCGTGATCGCGCAATCCTACATCCTGCAACCCACTTCTATGCGCGCGAGCCCCGCCCCAGAGGCTGCGCCAGTTAAAGACTTCCAAGGCTCGGAGATTGTGAACATCACGGATGACGCGATCGACATGATGGGGAACCGCTGGTTCCGCATCACCTCGGGGGGCAAAGGTCTGAAAAATATTGATCTTCATGTGACCGAATGCTGCATTGTAATGCTTGCTGTAGCTTTTGTGAGATTACAGCATGGGATAAAAGAAAATCTTTCTTCGGTTGCAT
>JAIQGB010000422.1 GCA_020072905.1 Terriglobia bacterium
GGGGCGTGGGGAATTCCTCGGGCGTCCTCGGCCACTACCTGATGGACCACTTCACGCTGGAGGGCGCGGGCGGCTTGATGCCCACGCTGAAATCGTCTCAGCGCGAGCCCGAAGGCCGCCCCTGCGGCTTCCTGATCGCCAAGTACGCGAACACCGGCAAGAACCTGAACAAGAATTTCCTGCGCGGCTATCGCCTGGACGGCGACGGCAGCCAGTCGCTCTACGAGCACGCCTTCTCGACGCCCGGCTTCGGCGTGGAATTCCGGCGCAAAGTGCGTGAGGAGATTCCCACCTACTTTGGCATGATGGCGCAGGGCGAGTGCCTGCCGCGCCACGACAACTACGTGGAGCTCGACCCGGAGAAGAAAGACGCCTGGGGGATTCCCGCGCTGCGCATCAAGGCGAGCTACGGTGAAAACGAACTCGCCATGGCCAAGGCGATGCGGCAGGATTTGACCGACATCCTCGCAGCCCTGAAGATCGAGCGCCCGCAGGGGCCGCGCGAAGGCCTGAGCCTCTTCGGCAAGAACATCCACGAATGCGGCACGGCGCGCATGGGCAACGACCCGAAGAAAAGCGTGCTCGACCGCTTCAACCGGGTGCACGACGCGAAGAACGTCTTCGTCACCGACGGCGCGTGCTTCACGACGCAGGGTCCCTATGAGCCAACCCTGACTATCATGGCGATTTCAGCGCGCGCGGGAGAATACATCGCGGAGGAATTCCGCCGCGGCAATCTGTAGCGGCGGTCTCCGACCGCCGTTTTGGAGTGCGGCGGCTCTGCCGCCGCCTTCCCTCCGCGGCGATTCGGCCTCGTGGGCTGGCCGGAACAGAACTCCGGCAATCAAAAGCGGGAGCAGAGCTCCCGCACTCCAAAGAGGAGGAAACACGCATGGCGGAGGACCACGATCTAACCCGCCGCCAGTGGCTGCTGCGGTTGGGCCACGGCGTGGTGCTGACGGGGGTGAGCGGCGCGGTCGGCGAGTTGGCGACGGACGCTCTGGCCGCGGCACAGACCGGGAGCGCGGCGAGTGAGGTTTTGCCGCCGGGGCTCTACCTCCCAAATAACGATCACCTCACGCACGCGCTGACCAGTGACGACCGGTTCCACCCGATTCCGGCCGGAACCGAGACGGAGTACGCCCGCCCGCGGGTTAGCCCGTTCCGGCCCCAGTTCTTTTCCCAGGAAGAATTCGCCACGGTGCGCCGGCTGGTTGAACTGTTCCTTGGAGATGGTGACGCCTCGAAGGCCGAACCCGGGGCGGAAGGGTCGGACATTGTCACCGAGGTCTCCGAATGGATTGACCTGATCATCGCCGGAGCTCCCGCCGTCCGCGAAGCCGCCCGGCGGCTGACGCCCGAACAGCGGGCCTTGGCCGTCCGATACGACGGAGCCGCCGCCGTCGAAGAACTCGAGACTTCGGATCCACAAACCGTGTGGCGAGAGGGGCTGGGCTGGCTTCGCGAGGAGTCTCAAAGGCGCTTCGGCAAGGAGTTCCTCGACGTCAGCCAAGACGAGCAGATTCAACTACTTACGGCCATTGGCGGGGGCCTTCTGGAAGGAACTCCCGCGAACCTTGGGCAGCAACTGTTCGTGGCGCTCAAAGCCGAGACGATCCGCGGCTACTACACGTCCCGTCGCGGGCTGGACGAACTCGACTACCAAGGGAACACCTACCACGTCGAGTGCCCGGGCTGTACGACGCGCGGGGATTCTTGAAACCGACTCTTTGTCACTCGATGGTGCCCGGCCTGGGAGGGACACTGCAGAATCACTGTCCAGGCACTCGAACCGACCCATCTGGCCGCTGCCTGGGGCCATTTTCCCATTGACGCGCGCGCATGCGGCCATTAGATTCTAGCCTCGCTGGCGCCGGAACTTGCGGCTCAATCCGGCAACCGAGAGGTGTCGGGTAGAAAGCCTCGCTGTCCCCAACGCCGCCCCCTCGCGTGCCGTTCAATCGGAGATTCGCCATGAAGGTCGGACTCTTCACTGCACTGTTCGCAAAGCTGAGCCTTGATGAGGTCATCAAAAAGATCAAGCCGCTCGGCATCCGCACCGTCGAATTGGGCACGGGCAATTATCCCGGCGACCCGCACCTGAAGCTCGACTGGCTGAGCACGCCCACCAAGCTCAGGGAATTCAAGAGCCGGCTCGACGACCAGGGAATCTCCATCAGCGCGCTGAGCTGCCATGGGAATCCACTCCATCCCAACAAAAAAATCTCCGAGCTACACGCGGAGACGAATCGCAAAACCATCCTAATGGCGGAAAAGCTGGGCGTGCGCACAGTGGTTGATTTCGCCGGCTGCCCGGGCGATGCCGACAACGCCAAATACCCGAACTGGGTGACCACACCCTGGCCGCCTGACTACCTGGAGATCCTCGCCTGGCAGTGGGAGAAGAAAGTGATTCCCTACTGGAGGAAGCGCGCCAAGGTCGCCGAAGACCACGGTGTGCGCATCGCCATCGAAATGCATCCGGGCTTCGTGGCCTACTCGCCCGAAACCCTCCTCAAGCTGCGCGCCGCGGCCGGACACAATCTGGGGTGCAACTTCGATCCCAGCCACATGTTCTGGCAAGGGATCGATCCCTGCTGCGCGATCCGTGCCCTGGGCGACGCGGTCTTCCACGTCCACGCCAAGGACACGCGGATGTACGAGGTGAATTACCGCGTCAACGGCGTGCTGGATACCAAGCCCTACAAGGACGAGAAGAGCCGTTCCTGGATCTTCCGCACCGTCGGTTACGGCCACGGCGCGGAGTTCTGGGGCGACATGGTTTCCACGCTGCAAATGGTGGGCTACGACGACGTGCTCTCCATCGAGCACGAGGACAGTTTGATGTCCATCGACGAGGGCCTGAGCAAAGCCGCCACGCTGCTCAACCAGGTCGTCATCAAAGAGAAGCTCAAGGAAATGTGGTGGGCGTAGGAGAACAGTGAATAGTGGACAGTGGTTAGTGGACGGAAATGACGCCGGAATTGACACGGCTGAGGGATTATCGGGATTTGCTGGTGTGGCAAAAGGGGATGACACTCGCCAAGGCGATCTATCAGGTTACGCAGGCCTTTCCCGACACGGAGCGATTTGGCCTTGTGTCACAGATGCGCCGAGCCGCCGTGTCGGTTCCTTCGAATATCGCGGAAGGCCAGGCCCGAAACACGACCGGCGAGTTCGTGCAATTCCTCTCGCACGCCGTAGGCTCCGTATCGGAACTGGATACACAATTAACTTTGAGTGCGGAGCTCGGTTTCTGTTGGGGAGCCAAAGCGCAGGAAGCTCATGCCCTCATTTTGGAACTGCGAAAGATGCTTACCGCCCTGCGCAAGAAGCTCTCGAGTAGCCGCTGAGCGTAGCGTGGTCGGCTTGCTGTTCACTATGCACTATCCACTGTCCACTTGTTTCTAATACGAACGCATTAAGTTATGTTACAGAGCCGACGAATCTTGTTGGGGGACCACGAGCGCGTGGTCTTCTGGACGGTGGTCCAGACGTCCTCCAAAGTTTCAAACCAGCGATTGGTCGTGGCCTCAAAGCGAA
>JAIQGB010000423.1 GCA_020072905.1 Terriglobia bacterium
TGGGGATCCCAGGCGCTCGGGCTGGTCAGCGAGGAGTTCGGCAAGGATGGCCTCGACCTGGAGGTAAATCCACAGGTCGGCCTGATCGGTGTGCAGGCTCGACAAGTCATAGTCAGGAGTCATGTTCCCTCCTCGAATTTGCCTTCGGATACTTGCTATCGTGGACAGCCATGCAACTCCACTTAGGATGAGCGCGCGTGTCCTTTTTACAGATCGAGTTGCTTTCGATCTGAAGTGTGAGAGAACGTCGGGTGCGCGGCCCTTATAGCCGACCCAATAGCAGCAGGATGACCAGAATCACCAGGACCAGGCCCAGCCCGCCGCTGGGGTAATAACCCCACTCTCGGCTGTGCGGCCATCTGGGCAGTGCACCCAACAGCATCAAAACCACGACGACGATCAAAACCGTTGCGAGCATATCACCCCTCCCCCCGCGCCACCGGCTTCGCACAGATCCTCCCTGGCAGCGCGAGGTACACCTCTTATACCTTTGGGCCAATTCGCGTGTCAGTCCAGTACGGCTCACACGTTTGGTCAAAATTGCTCGGGCCAGTTAACGCGCCTTTCCGTTTTCAAATTCTAGAGTCAACCGTAAACTGACCGCAGACGCCAGTATTCATGCGGGTTTCAGCGTCAAGACGGCCTTCGGGGAGGTAGAAGCCCAGTGGGTGAGATCCAAAATCAACCCTTTCAGCGTTCCTTTCATGCTTCCCTGAAGGTGGATTTGCAGGGATCGCGGGTCACTTCCGATGGTGGCCTGATTCTAGTGCGCGAGTTGGACGAACGCTTGCGATTCGGTGAACTCATCGACCAATACTTGACCGACTCCCGGGGGAAGAACACACAGTTGCTTCTTGCTGATCTGCTGCGGCAGGCGGTGTACAGCCGTCTGGCAGGATACGAAGACGTCAACGATGCCGAGCGGCTTCCCAAAGATCCCACGTTCCGGCTGATCGGCTCGGAGAGGATCTGGGAGCGTGGCGCAGCCCTGACCTCCCGAGTCCAGTGGTTCGGAACGGAAGTGCTGGCGCAGGACGGGAGTCTTGCCGGTCTGGAAGCGATCAACCGGGGGTTACTCGCCAAGGCGGAAGGGATCGGCTCGCCGCAACGGGTAGTGCTGGACATGGACTCAACCGAGATTCCGGTGCACGGCCAGCAGGAGCCTAGCGCCTACAACGGGCACTTCGAATCGACCTGCTGTCACCCGCTGTTGCTGTTCAATCGCGAGGGTGACTGTCTGGCGGCCAAGCTGCGGCCCGGCAACGTGCACAGCGCCGAGGGCTGGGATGAGCAGTTTTGACCAAACGCGTGAGCAGTACTGGACTGACACGCGAATTACCCCAGGGTATAAGCATGAAAATCCCGGCGCAATACGGCAGACATCTGCCACAAGGAGGTACAATGAAGATAAGGCTTTTGTTAGCGCTCTCATTCGGATTGAGCCTGACCGCACTGGCTCAAACTAACTCCCAAACAACCATGCCCGTTGAGCCCGTGGCGCGGAAACACACTTTCCGCGTCAACGTAATCAGCCGCAACGTGCAGGCGGTGAACTATAGGCACCGCAGCGGATCTACGAAGGTGGATTTCGCAGGCACGGACTTGATGCCGTCAGCGAAAGGCGAAGCCAAGGTGGAAAGCAAGCGCGGATCCATTGAGATCGAGGTGGAATTCGACAATCTGCAGAGGCCCATCACTTTCGGTAATGAATATCTGACTTACATCCTGTGGGCAATTTCGCCGGAGGGTCGGGCAGTGAACCTGGGCGAAGTATTGGTGGGCGGTTCCAGCCGCAGCAAGCTGAACGTGACCACGGACCTTCAGGCTTTCGCGCTGATCGTTACTGCGGAACCCTATTATGCCGTTCGGCAGCCCAGCAACCTGGTCGTGCTCGAAAATGTCGTTCGCAGGGACACGGAAGGAACTTCCGAGGCAGTGAATGCAAAGTACGAACTGATGGAGCGGGGTGGCTACATTCCGACCGGCTACAAGTTCGACCCGGTGGTTCTGAATGCCAGGTTGCCGTTGGAATTCTTCGAGGCGCGTAATGCGTTGCGCATCGCGCAATCCGAGGGAGCCGAGCAGTACGCCAGCGACAGCTATCAGCACGCTGTGCAGTTGATGAACACAGCGGATGAATATGCCACGAAAAGGAACGTCCCGAGAAAGCGGCTGATCGCAGTCGCCCGAGAGGCAGTCCAAACTGCCGAAGATGCCCGCGCGATCGCGGTCAAGAAGATGGACGAGGAGCGCGAAGCCGACGAACGCCAAGCCTCCGCAGACGCACAGGCTCGATCGCAGGCGGAAGCTGACGAGGCAACCAGGCAGAAAGAACAAGCCCAGTCTGAGGCAGCCCAGGCCGCCGCCGACGCTGCTGCCAAAGCGAAATCCGACATGGCGGACAGTCAGGCTGCGTCAGCAGCTTCGATGGCTGCGGCTCAGGCGGATGCAGAAAAATCCCGCTTAGCTGCCCTGGCGGAAAGCGAGCAGGCGCGCAAAGACGCCGCCGAGCAAGCCGAGCGGGAGAAACAGGAATTGCGCAACAAACTGGCGGTACAGCTGAATCTGATCCTGGAAACCCGCGACACCGCTCGAGGCCTCATCGTCAATATCTCTGACGTCCTCTTCGACACGGGGAAATACACTCTCCGGCCCGGGGCTCGTGAAAAGCTGGCCAAGGTCTCGGGCATCATCCTGGCGTATCCCAGCTTGAAGCTCGAAGTGGAAGGCCATACGGACAGCGTTGGGACGGACGAGTACAACATGCAATTGTCCGAAAACCGTGCCAACTCGGTTCACGATTACCTCGTTCAGCAGGGGATTAATGCGTCTTCTATTGCCGCCCGTGGATTTGGCGAAAGCCAGCCCGTGGCAAGCAATGATACGGCGGCAGGCCGGCAGCAGAATCGTCGAGTGGAGCTGGTCGTTTCGGGCGATGTGATCGGAACTCCGAGCGCTCAATGACGAGCGGAGCGAAGCTGTAGCAGTAGCCCTCAGTAGTGGCGGTCCAGGACCGCCACTACTGATATCAGAGGACAGAGCCAGAATTCACATCAACTCGTCCCCAGCGCTGAAAGGCGAAAGCGGGTCCAATTAACCGCGACAGTACCTGCCCCCAAACGCTACACTTTCCCCCGAATTCGGGCTCAGTCGCCGATTCTCCCGGAACAATCCGAGCCGTCGAAGGTCGTCCTAGGTCCATTGTGCTTGCCCAGTCAGTTGTCGAAGTGTTCCGATCGGGAAGTTGTCAGATTCCTCATGGAACGAGACGCTGCTGGGCTGGTGGAAGTTGCCGAGGGTTTGACAACGAGACCTAGGCGGCGATGCTCCGCTTCGTAGGGCAGGCTGGGCGCGCCTGGATCATCTATCGCGGTTACACAAGACTATTCGTGCAGGATCACGCTGAGGAGGCCACTATGCACCATCAACCCGCCGGCGGAGCCGTCGTAATCGACAAAACCCAGCTTCTTGAACTTGTTCATGAAATGACTGACCCGCGACCGGGTGGTGCCCACCATTTGCG
>JAIQGB010000424.1 GCA_020072905.1 Terriglobia bacterium
GCAGCAGCCCGCGCTGCCAGCCTTGCGAAATCATCAAGCCGTGGCGCCCTACCTCGATCCCCTCAGGGGAGAGCTCCTCGAAGGGTGAGAGCACTGAAATTTCCAGGTGGAGGAGCGGAAGCTCTCCCGGGTCGACGGGGTCAAAACGCGGGTCGCGCAGTGCCGCAGCCACGGCGCACTCCGCGACGGTCTGGCTGAGAGGCTTCAGCGCTTCGATGTAACCAATGCAGCCTCGCAGCCGACCCGCCTTGTGCAGGGTCACAAACGCCCCGCGTTTTTCCGCCAGCGCCGCGGAGCGAACCTCGGCTTCCGGTAGCCGGCCGTTCCGGACGCTCGTCTCCAGAGCCTGGCGCGCCAGGCGCAGCAACTGCTGCTGTTCGGATTCACTGAGCGGCGACATCCTCTTTTTCTTTCTTCTGCTTTCCGCCCACGCGCAGGGTGACCAGGGGGCGCAGAGGGCTTCGCTTCAATCGGACGTCGAGCTTCCGCCAGAAGCTCCAGAAGTATTGCACCGCCGAGACCAGCGCAAAGGCCACGACCGCCCACAAAAGCAGTTGCCCCAGCGGATGCATCCGCGGGTATCGCGGTTCCAGGGCGATGACGGTGATGGCCACCACCTGGAAGACCATCTTCGTCTTGCCCAGCTCCGAGGCCTCCAGGGCGAAACCCTCGGCCGAGGCGATGCCGCGCAACCCGGTCACGGCGAATTCCCGGCCCACGATGATGACCACCATCCAGGCGGGAATCAGGCGCAATTCTACGAGCGAAATGAGTGCGGAAGAAACCAGCAATTTGTCGGCAATCGGATCGAGCAGGATGCCCAGCGTGGTGATCTGGCCGCGCTTACGCGCCAGATAGCCGTCGAACAAGTCCGTGGCCGCCGCGAGCAGAAAGACCCCTACCGCCCACAAATCCATGTTGTGTCCCTTGGTGAGCAGCAGGACCACCAGCAGGGGCACGAAAAAGATACGAAGTAGGGTGAGCGAAATGGGGAGATTCATGCGCCTTCGAGCCTGCCCTCAGCGGGATGTCGTGGGTAGGAGCCGGCGATCAAGGTCGCCGACGAGCGGCACGAGGAATAACACCGGCGCCCTTCGCCACTATAACCAAGCCTATCTCCACTGTCAACGCGACCGGGGCGCAGAATTACGGCGCCACGATGTGAGCCCTGCCGGTCGCACAAAGATCGCAAACGGGCGCGGGCAGGCTATGGCTGCCGCGAAGCGTGGAGCGAGGCGAGAGGATCAGCGCGGCCGACAGCCGCCGTCCTTCCCGTCCAGGCAGCTTGGCGGGCAAAGACCTGTCAACAGACTGGCTATTGGCAGAGGCTAGGAGGAGTAGAGCCAGCATTGGCGCGGCAGGTGAAGGGGTGGAAGGCTACGTCGCAGCAGGGCAGAGATGCCTCACAATTGTGCAAAACTTCCGAAGCTCTGGGTGTGTCAGATGGGTGCCGCGAAGGACGTGCACAGGAGGCTCCAACTTCTCAGGAAAGCGAGATAACCATCTATAGCTCAACAAGATACAGACTCCACTTCAAGGGGAGCCGCTATTTTAGCGGCTGCGCGGCATTGCACACGTTCCGGTGCAATTGCCGGGATTTTCCACAACGTTTTCCACACCCTTCCAGACCGCGAAAACACTGCGATTCCAGCCTTCGGCAGGGGTTAGGGAGAGGGAAGGGGGATACCGTTCAGGCGGTTCCGCAACGAGGTAGTCACCCGCGCGCGCACTCGCACGCGGCCGTTTACGTGGCGCGTGGAGAGGACTGTCCCGTGGCGGTGAAGCAAGGCCAGGCCTTCGCCGTCGGAAGCGGAGAGGTCGAATTGTGCTTCGACGACGGGATCTTCCTTCAGGGCCTCGTCGATGCAGCGCCGCAGCGTATCCAGTCCTTCGCCGCTGAGTGCTGAGACCATCACTTCCTGGGCGCCAGCGTCGAACGACTCCGCAGCGTTTTGACGTCCGGCAAGAGAGGCAGTGAGGCGGTCACGTTCGCGCGGCTCGAGCCGGTCGAGCTTGTTCCAGACGTGAAGGCGGGGCGTCGCGGCGACGCCCAGGGCCTCGAGCAGCCCTTCCACGGCCGCGTCCTGCTGCTCGCGCTCCTCCTGGCAAGCGTCGGTGACGTGCAGAATCAGGCTGGCCTCTTCAAGTTCCTCGAGCGTGGCTCGGAATGCGGCGACAAGGTGCGCGGGCAGTTTGCGAATGAACCCTACCGTGTCGGAGAGCAGCACGGGCCGGCGGGACTCGAGCTCGAGCGCGCGCACGGTGGGGTCGAGCGTGGCGAAGAGCCGCGCCGACGTCGGGACTGCCGAGCGCGTCAGGGCATTGAAGAGTGTCGATTTCCCGGCGTTCGTGTAACCGACCAAGGCCACCGTGAGGAAATTCTGCGCCCGGCGGTGCGCGCGGTGCAGGGCGCGCTGCGACCGGACGCGCTCGATGGCCTCTCGCAGCTTGCGGATGCGGGCGCGGATTCGGCGGCGGTCGGATTCCAGTTGTTGTTCACCCGGGCCACGCGTGCCGATGCCGCCGCCCAGCCGGGAGAGCAGCGTTCCCCGCCCGCCCAGCCGCGGCAGCAGGTAGTTGAGCTGGGCGAGTTCCACCTGGAGCTGCCCTTCTCGGGTGCGCGCGCGGCGGGCGAAGATGTCGAGGATGAGCTGTGTGCGATCGAGGACTTTCAGATCTAGGGCCTGCTCGAGATTGCGGAGCTGGGTGGGAGTCAGGTCGTGGTCGAACAGGACAAGGTCCGCGCCGGCCGCCCGCGCGCCAGCACGGACTTCCTGAACTTTGCCGCCCCCGATGAGCGTCGCCGGGTGCGGCTCGGGCGAGCGCTGCAGGTCGGAGCCGACGACCCGCGCACCGGCGCTCGTCGCCAGGTCGCGAAGCTCAGCGAGAGTCTCTTCCGCGTCCGGGACTACCAGGGCTTGGCGCCGGCTGGACGCCCAGCCCACCAAGTACGCTTTTTCCAGGACTGCCGGGCGGCGAATACTCTTAACCCTCCGAGGTGACGGTTGCAGCGGGCGCCGCTCCCGCGCGCGGCAGCACGACCGTGGAAATGGCGTGCTTGAAGATGAGCTGCTCCTGGTTGTTGCTCTCCAGCACCACTGAGTACTTGTCGAAGCTGCGGATGCGGCCCGAAAGCTTGACGCCGCTCAGCAGGTAGATCGTCACCGGAATTCTTTCCTTGCGAGCGGAGTTCAAGAAGCCGTCCTGAATATTCTGCGTCTGCTTTTCCGTTCTCGGTCTTTCTCCAGAGCCCGTGGTCAACATGCACTGTCTCCGTTTCGAGCTTAAAGGGTAAATTGGGAAGCGAGCGCGGGCCACGCCGGGCCCGCTGCACTATGCCACGCCGGGACCCATCCAGTCCAGCACGCGGCGCTGAATCTCTGCATCGTCGCCGAAACCGGCGAACCATTCGACGCCGGCTTCGCGGCGAAACCAGGTCACTTGTCGCTTGGCGTACTGCCGCGTGGCGGCCTGCGTGAGGCGGATGGCTTCTTCCCGGTTGATCTCTCCCCGCAAA
>JAIQGB010000425.1 GCA_020072905.1 Terriglobia bacterium
CCCCTGCCTGGATCTTTCCGACCGCAACGCCGAATGTCAGTTCCACCTTCACCTCAGCCGAGACTGACCACCAGATGAAGGCCGCTCAAGGCACGGGAAGCAGGAATGATTTGACCCTGGCCGCAAAGTCAACTAGTTTGATAAGCGCGTCGGGCGGATGTCTCGTCCCTGGGGGCGGCATCGGCTTGACGCGTGCCCGAAAGCTGTTTTACCCAGGCCCTCGCAAACAACCCTTCGCGCCCCGCCCGGGCAATATTTCCGGACGAGCGAGGGATCAGGAGACACCGATGCGTCACTGCATTGCACTCTCTGTCTTTCTTGCGGCGGTTTCCACAGCCCAAGCCCGCGTTGTGGTTTTCTGGCAGCCCGGCTTCCCCACGGCGGAGAGTCAGGCGATCGAACAGGCCACGCTCCGCTCGGCACTTCAGGAGATGGAGCCATCCTTCGCCAGCCTCGACGAGCTGCGGAATCCCGAAACGTTGAAGGACAGCGACCTGCTCGTCCTGCCCTACGGCTCGGCCTTTCCAGCCGATGCCTGGAAACAAATCTCCGCATACCTCCAGGGAGGCGGCAACCTGCTGACCCTTGGAGGCCGGCCGCTCTTCGTCCCGGTTTTCCGCGAGGGCGGGAGGTTTGTGGCCGACTCGCCTCAGAACACTTACTCACGCTACCTGGGCGTTTGGCATTCCTACGAAGTCCCGCAGCAGGATGGGAAGGACTTTGCCTGGGACGAGAGCTTCTCGTTCCTGCCCAAAGTTAAGGTCAGTGCACGACGCGTCTTTGTCGCCGGCACGTGGTGGGGCAGCGGAGAGCATCGGGGCATAGGTTTCTTCCTCAATGCTCGCGGGGAGAGAGTCAGCGCGCCCGTGACGCGCGAAGATTTCTACGAACTCCGCAGTGGAGAACAGCCGCCCCTGCTCGGCGCGCGATGCGTCATGGTGAATTTTGAGCCGGAGCCCGGCTACTGGAGCTCGGCCGATGGCATCACCTTGATTCGGACCGCCGCGGAACACGCTGCCCAGGGTGCGATTCTCCTCTGGCTTGAAATGCAAAACGCCACGCTGGCGGAAGGAGAACCGCCTCAAGTGGTGGTGCACCTTCGGAACGCGAGAAAACAATGGAAGGGAGAACCTTTGAGTGGCACGGTGCGTGTGGAGCTTTCCTCCGAAGGCAAGACCGTTGAATCCACCGAGGTCCAATGCTCGGGTGATACCGTGGCCGCCAACGTGGTTTTTCAACGCAAACTCCCTGCGGGGCTCTACACGGTGCGCGCGACATACGAAGACGCCGGGAAGGCCCGCGAAGCCTATCAAACCGGCTTCTGGTCCCGCGACGATGAACTCCTCAAGAGCGGCGCGGCGCTCCGTGCCGGCAAGACATATTTCCGCAAGGACGGCGCTCCCTTCGCCCCCGTGGGGACCAATTACTTCACGACGGACTTCTTCTATTCCGGATTTCTGGGCAGCGCCAACGCCTACGTCTGGGAGCGTGACTTCGCGGAGATGGAAATGCACGGCGTGACATTCGTCCGCACGGGCGTATGGAACGGCCACGCCGATCTGTTCGACAAGGTGACCGGCGGCGTCGAAGAAAGCGTCCTGCGCAGCCTGGAAGCTTTCCTGCTCTCCGCCCGTCGGCACAACATTCAGGTTCACTTCACTTTTTACGCCTTTGATCCTCAGACCGTGCGACGCCATCCCGGTGAGGAGCCGCTGCAGTTCGGGCCGGGGACCAATCCCTACACCGATCCCATTGCCCGCCGGGCCGAGGAGAACTACATCTACTCGGTGGTGAACCGCTTCAAAGATGTTCCTTACTTGAGCTGGGACTTCATCAACGAGCCCAGTTTCTCCAATCCCAAACACCTTTGGCGCGGGAACACTCCCAACGCCGATCCCACGGAAATCAAGGCGTGGAACGAGTGGCTGAAGCAACGCTTTGGAGATGTCCGCAAATTGGCTGAGGCCTGGAACCTGCCCGCCGAAGAGTGGGGCGATTTCGGCGCGATTCCGTTGCCGGACCGCGAAGATCTGGCCGTGACACGCTACGGCAATGCGAAGCAGGTGCGCGCCATCGACTACAACCTTTTCGCGCAAGATATGTTCAATCAATGGGTCGGCGCCATGGCGGCGACCATCCGCTCCACCGGCAGCAAGCAACTCATCACCGTCGGCCAGGACGAAGGCGGCGTGAGCGACCGCCTGCTCAACCAGTTTTACGGAGCTTCCGGAGTCGACTTCACCGTCAACCACACCTGGTGGCGGGACGATGCTTTGCTCTGGGATTCCGTCGCAGCGAAGCGGCCGGGCATGCCGAACCTGATTGGCGAGACCGGCATTCAACCCGTCTGGAAGATGGATGGGACGTGGCGTTAGGACGAAGTAAATGGTCTCGGGCTCTTCGAGCGCAAATTGGCGCTCGGCCTCGCGGCTGCGAACGCCGGCGCGTTGCAGTGGGATTGGTCGCGCGGCGACGCCTACGGAATCAAACGCGGCGACGGCTCGAACAAGCTCTGGATGGACGTGCTCGCGGGCCTCGGAGAGTTCGCGAAGCAGGCGGCGCCGTACCTCACGGAGGAGCGGAGCCCCGAGGTCGCGATTGTCCTGCCCCAATCCCTTCAACTCTCCGTCTTCAATCCCGCGGCTTTGGAAGCTCAGCAAAATTCCGTGCGGGCGCTTTACCATTACGCGCGCGCCTCGGCTTATGTTGTCGGCGAATACCAAAGCGAATTGCTCGGCAACCCGAAGCTCATCATTCTCCCCTCGCCGTGGGTGCTCAGCCAAAAGGCCTGGGACGCGATTCTCGCCAAGGTGCGCGAGGGCGCGACGCTCCTGGTATCCGGCCGCTTTGATGCCGACGAGCACTTCCACGCCACTTCCCGCCCGCACGACGTCGGAGACGACTATCAACCCGGCCTGCTCGCCGCGCGCGAAGATTTGATTCAATGGCCGGGCGGCGAAGCGCAGCTTACGTTCTCCGGCGACAAGACCACATATATGGAGCGTGCCTTCTTTCCAACCGGGAAAACCTTCGCGGAGATCTCTCTGGGGCGAGGAAGAATCCTGCACGTTGCCTTACCGCTCGAACTCAATGACAACCGGAAAGCGATTGGAGAGGTCTACCGATTCGCTTTGTCGCGCGCCGGAGCCAGTCCCGTCTACACCACCGAAACGCAAGATCCCGGAATGCTGATCTGCCCCACGGCGCTCGAGAATGCGACTCTCTACGTCCTGACGTCGGAATCCTCTTCACCTGAACCTGTGTCGTTCCGAGATGGTGCGAGCGGCAAGACCTTCACCTTTCAGCTTCAGCCGGGACGAGCGGCGCTGGCGCTGATCGGCAGAAAGGGGGATGTCCTGGCGAGCTACAACTTCACTACGGGACGCTGAAGCCGATCCACCTCATCAAACGCAGCGGGCCATTGCATCGCCGCGGCGCGAAATGCTAGGCTTCCTCCGCTGCGTTGGAGACTCGCGACCCAAGCGGAAGCATCAATATGACTCGACACGA
>JAIQGB010000426.1 GCA_020072905.1 Terriglobia bacterium
GTGCCGTCGGGGATGATGATCAGCGCGCGCTTGCCATCTACGGGCAGCGTGGCCAAACCCTCGCGCACGATCTGAGCCGTCTCCTCGTGAGTCAGGTAGCGATCCGGATATCCCTTACCAACGACCATTCTCTTCCTCCGTTCGCTCTCGAGCGTCTTGCCTACACTCCACTATACGCGGAAAAGCCGCCGTCGATGGGAACGATCACGCCGGTGACGAAGGCCGAGGCGGGGGAGAGCAGCCACAAGACGGCGCCGAACAAATCCTCCGGCTCGCCAAAACGCGCCATGGGGGTGTGCGAGATGATGGACTGGCCGCGCGGCGTGAGCTCGCGTGTCTGCTCATCGTAAAGCAGGAATCGGTTCTGGACCGTCACGAAAAATCCCGGCGCGATGGCGTTGACGCGAATCTGCGGCGAATATCGCTGGGCCATGTGAACCGCCAGCCATTGCGTGAAGTTGCTCACCCCGGCCTTAGCAGCCGAATAAGCCGGAATGCGCGTCAGGGGACGGAAGGCGTTCATCGAAGAGATATTCAGAATCGTCCCGTTTTCCTTCTCCGCCATGACTTTTCCAATGACTTGGCAGGGAAGCATCGTCCCCAGGATATTCAAGTCGAATACCCAGCGCAGAGCATCAATGGGCAAATCAAAAAACGAGAGGTCCGGGCTGGTCGTCGCCTGAGGCTTGTTGCCGCCCGCGGCGTTGACCAGACAATCGATTTTCCCGAATTTCTTCAGGGTGGCCTCGGTGGCCTGGCGGAGACTTGCAACGTCCAGGACGTTGGTTTCTACCGCCGTCGCTTGTTGGGCGCGATCGCCCATGCGCTGAAGCAGTGCCTGCGCAGGCTGCAGGTTCAAATCCATCAGTGCAACGCGGGCTCCGCAGTTCACCAACGCCAAAGCGATTTCGCCGCCCAGGATGCCTGTCCCGCCGGTGATCACAACCGTCCGCCCGGTAAAATCGTAGAGGCGGGTCAGCTCAGCCAAATTCATGTAAATGTTCCCTCCGTCATCTTCAAGCGCAACCTAGCCTGCGTCCTTTCCCGTACGAGATCGGAGAAACAGCCTGTCGCGCCTATCCAGTATAGCCCGGGGCTTTGCGGATGTCTTCTGCGCAGGCCTCCAAAAATCGTGACGCGAGGCAGAGGTCATCGCTGCAATTCTTGACGACGCACCGTCTTGCTGCACTTTTTCGTTCGATGATAGGATTGCGGTTCCGTTTTCTTCACAGAGGGGTTGTTCGTCGTGTCCTATTATCGAGGGCTTAGCCTTGAGGCAAAGCGCGCGCTGGTGTTTGGTGGGACCAGCGGCCTGGGCAAATCCATATCCATTGGCTTTGCGGAAGCCGGTGCCGACGTAGTTCCGGTCAGCAGGCGCGCCGAAGAGGTTCGCAAGACCGCGGAGGAGATACGCAAACTCGGCAAAAACGCCCTGGAGCTGAACGCGGACATCACCCAACGTGCAGACATTCAGCGGGTCATCGAGCGCATCATGGCGGAATGGGGGCGGATTGACATCCTGGTGAACTCTGCCGGGACGGCCAAACGGGTCCCATCGCTGGAGTTGGAGGACGAGGACTGGGACCGCATCATGGACATCAACCTTCACGGCACTTGGTCCGCCTGCCAGATGGTTGGCGGCGTGATGAAGGATCAGAGGTACGGCCGCATCATCAACATCGTTTCGATCGTGGCATTCCTCAGTGCCCACGAGGCGACCGCGTATGCGGCCAGCAAAGGGGCCGTGGCGCAGATCACGCGTTGTCTGGCGGCCGAATGGGCCAAATACAACATCACGGTCAATGCCATTGCGCCGGGCGTCTTCGAGACGCCGCTCAACGTGAATATCGTTAACGAGCCGGGCCGGAAAGCGTCCATCATGGCGCACACGCCCATGAGACGCTTCGGAAACCTGGAGGAGATCAAGGGTGCGGCGATTTTCCTTGCCTCCGACAGTGCCAGTTATGTTACCGGCGCGATGATTCCCGTGGATGGCGGCTTCCTCGCGCAAGGCATCGGCGAGGGAGCGTGACCGGAGGAGAACATCCATGCCGCTGCAAGAACCGAAGGTATTCGAGAAGATCTTTGCCGTGACCGATGACCTTGCGGTGCACTTCCTCGGCTCGCAGGTCACGCCCGCGCTTTCCACGCCGGGCCTGGTGCTCTGGATGGAGCTTACCTCTCGCGAGAACGTCGCCTCGCTGCTGAAGGAAGGTGAAGACACGGTGGGCGTTTCGGTGAGCATCAAGCACCTGGCCCCCACCCCGGTGGGGATGAAGGTGCGCGTCGTCTCGCGGCTCATGAATGTCGAGGGGAGGATTTACTCGTTTGAAGTCGAGGCCTACGACGAGGTTGAGAAGATCGGCGAGGCTACGCACACACGTGCCGCGGTGGCTGTCGCGAAGTTTGCCTCCCGAATTAAGGCGAAAAGCAGCCAGAGTGGAGGCAAGCTTCCCGGCTAGGGAAAGAGGCTGTGTTTATCGGTGGCAGCCGGTTCTAGAGAGGCCGGCGAGGAGTTCTGTTGTTTTTGGGCTTGCTCGCCAGAGGGAAATCGCCGATGTGCCCCATGGAGAGTGGGTTCAAGATTGGAAAGCGTTTCCTCAGATCGCGCAGAGAAATCCCCCTGCTTCCCAGGAGGCTTCGCGCTACTTACACTTCCGCGGGATTCGGGACGCTACATCCTTCCCACCACAACCTGAACTAGTGCTGCACGCCTGAGAGGAAGAACGGAATCAGATAATAACCCTGGAGCGAAACGCTCTGCCGGTGCCTGTCATTGTGCAGCCTGTAAAGCATGGCGACCCGCGCACCGTCGCAGCCGTCGGCGAGGACGTACCAGGTGTTGGACGACATCCGCAGGACGCGGACGAAAGGCCAATCGACACGCCAGGTCAGCAGTGGGTCCCCATTTGGGTCATCGAACCAAAGCTTCGCGAAGCCCGACTGAGCTTCGGGGCAAGCTAGGGAGCTGCAAACCGCCATACTGGGAAAGGGGTTGTCCAGGAACACGCTGATCAGGGCTGGGATGTTTGCCGAGCCCCCGAACACGCCGGCGTTTCCCGGCAGCGAGCAGCGGTCACAAGGTTCGCTAAAGTTAACATCAAGTTTGCGAGGGCCGAGCGTGCCGCGGGTGTCCAGAGACAGGACCGTTGCGTTGTGATTGAACTTCACCCCCAGACAAACGCGGGTGCTCGAGTTGCAGTCCGCCCCATCGTCATAAGAGCTCGATGACAGACTTGAACTCAATGTCCAGGGCGCCCCGAAACCGTAGGCAGAAGTGGGGCCGTTCGCTAAGTCGCCCGTGAAATAGGCAGTGTCGATTATGGAACTGCTGCCCGAACAACTTCCAGTGGTGTTGTAGTAGGCGTTCAGATTCTGCTCGTCGACGACCTGGAAATAGAGCTTCATGGTCGCGGCGTTCCCGACTGTCGTGTCCCCGCCGCCGTCTCCCCCTCCGGGTTTCTTGGGGGCGGCAT
>JAIQGB010000027.1 GCA_020072905.1 Terriglobia bacterium
TCGAATATCTCCGCAACGACGCCGTCGACGCCAACGACTGGTTTGTGAACCGGCAGATCAATCCCCCCGGTGGCCACGCTCCCAAGACTCCGCTCAAGTGGAACGACTTCGGCTATAACCTGGGCGGGCCGTTCTATATCCCTGGCCACTACAACACCGACAAGTCCAAAACCTTCTTCTTCTGGTCGCAGAACTGGCACAAGTATCGTCAAGGCACGGTAATCTCGACGGGCGCGCCCACGGCGCGGATGCGACAAGGGGATTTTAGCGAGTGCGACTCTGCATCCCCGAATTTCAACCCGGCAATCTCCGGCTGCGCCCTGGCGATCAATCCGGAGACGGGCGAATATTTCCCGGGCCACGTGGTTCCTGTCGATCCCAACGCCCAGGCGCTCATGGAGGCGTTTGTTCCTCTGCCCAATGACGGAGCAATCGGGTACCTGAAGACGCCGAGCGTCCCCACCGACTGGCGCCAGGAGCAGATTCGCGTGGACCAGAACCTCGGTGACAAGACCCGGGTCTTCCTGCGCTACACCCAGGATGCTTGGAGCAGAAGGGATACCCCGGCACTTTGGACCTCTTCGACCTATGACACCACAGCCTCGACATTTAATGGGCCAGGCAAGAGTGCAGTATTGAATTTCGTCATTAGCATCACTCCCAGCCTGATGAACGAGTTTGTCATGGGCTACACGCAGGACGTCCTTTCCTTGCTCCCGGAAGCCGGGCCTGGCTCACCGGCAGGCTCCCTCAACAAGCCCTCCACGTGGACGGGGAAGAACCTCTTCCCGCCCAATCAGAACAACCCTCTGTTTCCCAGCGTCGTCGTGTTGGGTGGCCTTCCTTTCTATTTCGGAGGGGATGTGTTGAGCCCGTGGTCCAACTCGAACCCCGTCATCACCTGGAAAGACAATGCAACTTGGAGCTTGGGTACACACATGCTGAAGTTCGGGTTTTTTCTGGAGAAATTCCGTAAGAACGAGCAGGAAATCGGCTCGAGTCCCCAAGGGTTCATCTGGTTTGGGGACTGGAGTGGGGTGACCACGGGAAACGCTCTGGCCGACCTGTATCTCGGTCGCATGGCGCAATACACGGAGGGGACACAAACGGTCGACGGTCGTCCCGTAGGTGGCTACCCCAAGGGTCATTGGCGGATGACCGTCTTCGAGCCTTACTTCCAGGACGACTGGAAGGTGAATCGCAAGCTCACGCTGAACCTGGGCGCGCGCTACTACCTGTATACACGCCCGCACGATGTGTCGCGCCCCACGGTGGACGCGGGCTTTATCCCCACACTCTACGACCCCGGGAAGGAAGCCTTGCTGGATGCGAATGGATTCTTGGTGAAAGATCCTGCCACGGGACACGTTCACGATTACACGACGTATGGGAACGGGCTGGTCGAGTGCGGCACCGGAGGAATTCCCGCCGGCTGTGCTGAACCGTACTATCGGACACTAGCCCCACGCTTCGGCTTTGCCTACGACCCTTGGGGCACCGGCAAGACCGTCGTCCGCGGCGGCTATGGTATCTACTTCGAAATGGGCAACGGCAGCGAGACGAACACCGAAGGCACCCAGGCTAATCCCCCGGTCATGTTGGCGCCTACGGTTTACAATGTCATCGGTTTTGACAATATCGTCGCTGGCGCTTTGGGCCCTACGTGGATCGCGGCCCTACCTCATCGCCCGAAATGGGGGAGCGTCCAGCAATTCAGCTTCGGCGTTCAACATGAGTTCCCCGGCAACAATCTGCTGAGCTTGAGCTATGTGGGCAGCCTGGGACGCCATCTGGCAAGGAGCCGTGAGCTGGACCAGGTTTCTATCGGCGTCGGCACTATGCAGGCGCCAGAACTCGCAGGACTCGAAGGCTGCGATGCGGCCGGCAACTGCGATGTGCAAGACGTTTTGATCAACAACCGCGTGCCGAACATTTTCTTCGTGCCGTATCCCGGCTACACCAACATCATGATGAAGGAGAACACCGCGGTCTCCAGCTACAACTCGCTCCAGGCAAACTTTCGGCACACGTTCGGGCAAGGATTGACCCTTCAGACCTCCTACACGTGGTCGCACGCGATTGACGACGCCTCCTGGAGCGATTCTCGCTCGTGGGTTGACGACAGCAACCTGAGCCGCTGGCGGGCGACTTCCTCCATGAACCGGACGCAGGTGCTGGTGATGAACTACGTTTATGAACTGCCCTTCTTCAAAACCAGCAGCAGCGCGGTGGCGCGCAGCTTGCTGGGAGGCTGGAAGGTGAGCGGTATCACCAGCTTCTTCACGGGCAGCCCAATTGACTTCCTCTGCGGCATCAGCGGCCTGAGCAGCGGAATCGGGGCAGGCGTGACGTGCAACTCGCTGGGGAAACTCCAGATCAAGAAAGGCGTGGTGAACGATCCGGAGTTTGGACCCACGCCAACCTGGTTCGACCCGAACACTATCGGTCAAGTCACGCTCGACCAGCTGCGCGCCGACGGCCAACCCGGCATGTTTGGCTATATGGGTCGTAGCGTGTTGACCGGCCCGGGACGCAACAACTGGGATATCGCGTTGCTCAAAGACTTCGAGCTGCCGTGGTTCGGGGCGGAACACTCCGCGCTCCAGTTTCGCTGGGAAACATTCAACACCTTCAACCATCCGCAGTGGGGCTCGTTCGGGGCTTCTGCCATTAACGCAGGATGCAGCAGCTTAACACCACCGGGCGCGCCCTGCGGCGACGCCGAGAACAACCTCCGCAACGGGCAAGTCAATGCGGCTTGGCCGGCGCGCATTATGCAGTTCGGGCTGAAATTCTTGTTCTGAAGTTTCCGGCGGAGGACCTGCCCTCCGACCCGCGCTTTCAGGAGCTCCTGCGCCGCATGAACTTCCCGCAATAAGAGAGAAGTCAGCAGTCACCGGTTGCCCGCCGTGCAGCCATCCATAGGTCGGGAAGCAACTCAGCGAGGCGGCTTTGGGGATGAGTGCTGAGGCGTTCAAAGATGTCGCGCAGGTAAGCAAACGGATCGATGTCCAGCCGCTTGCAGGTGGTGATGAAGCTGGTCAGTACGGCCGCCGTGCGCCCGCCATTGTCGCTTCCGAAGAAGAGCCAATTCTTGCGTCCGACCGCGACCCCGCGCAGACTGCGCTCGGCGCCGTTATTGTCAATTTCCAAATCGCCGTCTTCGCTGTAACGGACCAGGGCTTTCCAGTTCGACAACGCGTACGTAATGGCTTGGCCTTCCGGGCTTTTCGGCAATACCTTGGGTTGCTCTCGCTCCAGATACGCCTTGATGTCGTCCAGGATGGGTACTGATTTGGCTTGACGCAGGGCCAGCCGCCCCTCCCCATCGAGCTTCATGTCGTGGGCTTCGCGCTCCACGTCATACAGCAAGCGGATATACGCCAGCATGACCGTCGAACGCATCAAGTCCAAGGACTGCGCCTCATAGAACTTGCGCCGCGTGTGCGCCCAGCACGCGACTTCGACCACTTCGCGCTTAGGATCTGCGTACAACCCGTCGTAACCTGAGTAGGCGTCCGCCTGCAGGAACCCGCTGAATTTCTCCATGAATGCCTGCGGTCCGTCCCGGCTGCGGCTGGGGGTATAGTCATAGACCGTGTAGGGATGAAGGTCATCCCCCACATAAGTCCAGATCCTCCCCAGGCGTGTTCGCGGAAGGGTCGAGTCCAGTACTCCCACCGGCGTGTCGTCGGTCTGCATGACCTTCGACTTCAGGACCCGCTCTTTCATCAGATCAAAAAGCGGGCTGACGAGCCGCGCGCACCGCCACATCCAGTCGCACATCGTCTGGCGCGAAAGCGTCACGCCATGGCGCCTGAAGATCCCCTCCTGGCGGTAAAGGGGAAGATGATCGGCGTACTTGCTGACGGCCACGTGCGCCAGCAAGCCTCGTCCCGGCAGCCCCTTCTCGATCGGTTGCATCGGCTTCTGCGCCGTGAGCACGGTGCATCCCTTCACGCAGGCGTATTTCTGACAGGCTTCCTCGATGACATACAACGAGGCCGGGACGTACTCCAGCCGCTCGCTGACCTCTTCACCGATGTGACGGAGCTCTCCCTGACACTGCGGGCACTGCCGTTCATCTTCTCCGAGATCATAGACTACCCGCTTCCTGGCCAGCGACTCCGGCAGGCGTTGCCGGCCATGGCCCTGGCGCATGGGCTTGTCCGCTTTCGTGTCTTCTAGCGGAGGCGGGGCCTCATGCGCGGCGGTGATGATCCCCACCGCGAACAGGAACAGTTGATTCTCATTCACCCGTTCTCGCTTCGGGCCGTAACGCCAACGCAGCAGCTGTTCCAGCAGGTGTTGCAGCTGTTGGAGCCGCCGCTCCTTGGAGTCCACCTCCTCCAGGAGGGCCGCCACCATCTGCCGCAGGGCGGCCACGTCTTCCGGCAACTTGTCGCGATCAATCTCCATGGCGCTGCTTCGAGGTGGCCCGCTCCAGTTCTACCGACAGATCCACCCACTCGTTGACCAGTTCCCGAAACTGCTTGTAGTTCTCAACCTTGTGGCGTATCTCCGTCACCCGCTCCGGCCGCACGAAACGGCTGGTGCTTTTGCCCCGCCACGTGAAGCCCAATTGATAGTACGGCCCGTGTCTGCGAGGCTTTTTGGGGTCCTTGCATCGGCAGCGGGGCTTGCCACAGACATTGTACTGTTCACTCAGGCTGCCCGGATGCATTGACCCCAGCTTAGTTAGGCTGCGCTTGATTACTTCAATCCGTCGCTCAATCGCGGAGTGATGCACGTCCTGTAGACTATAACAGCTATCGGAAGCTGTCAACAATAAAATGAGCTTTTCACGTTTCTTTCCTCAATTACCCCTCGCTCTCCTCCGTGCTCCCTGCGCTCTCCGGCAAGTTATAGCGCTTCCGCCTCTTCCCCCGGTTCAGATCGATGCCCTCCAGCAGCACCGCCAGTTCCCATGCCGCCAGTTCCTTCCGTCCCGTCTGGGCGAACGGGAACTGGAACGTCCCTACTTCCAGCCGCTTGTACCAGATCGCCCATCCGTCCCGGTCCCAATAGAGAATCTTCACTCGATCACTGCGTCGGTTACAGAACACCAGCAGGTGCCCGGAGAAGGGATTACACCCGATGACGTGTTCCGCCATCATCGACAACCCGTCAAACGAGCGGCGCATGTCGCACGGAACTGTACATAAGTAGACCTTGATGGCGGCCGGAAAGCTCAGCATTCCTGGGGCTCCACGGCCGCCAGGACGGCCCGCAAGGTCTCCTCATCCACACCCTTGCGGATACGCAGGCGTCGCCCGTCGCCAAGCAGCAGTTCGATCCCGGAGTCGGTTCCCTCCGGTTCGTCACTTACCAGAGCAAACCTGGCCGGTCCCCGATTGACGCCCAGCTCCCGTGTCGGCCGGTCCTGGCGACCTGCCTTGAGCTTATGCTGCCACCAGTAGAACTGGCTCTCCTTCAACCGGTGTTGCCGGCAAAATTCACGAATTGACATCTCGCTCCGCGCCGCCTCCCGAATCGTCCTCTGCCAGTAACGCTCTTTCTCCATATCCCGTCCACTACGGCTCATTCCACACCTCCGGCTTTTAACCCACACGTTCACCTGCGCACGGTAGCGCGCATTCGTGCTCATCTGTGGGCAAGTATCAGGTGGATGCTTCAAACGCGAAAGGTGGGTTCACCGGACGATTACGAAGATCCGACATGAGCGCAACCAGCTTGTCCACGTTGAGCTTTGGATTCGCATTCTGCTGGGCTCGCCTAAGTTGATTGGCAATGAACTGGTCTTCGCAGTCGATCTGCCGGCGATGGGTAGCTACAACCGCCGATTGGACGGCGCTTTGACGAATAAGCAGATTGGCAAGCTCGTCCTTCAGCGGGCGCTTGATCTCGCTTGGAGGGGCGCGTCGGCGTTATTGGACGCGAAGCCGACGGCCTCTTTGGGCTTCGAAGGAATGCGCCTAGCGGATTCTGGAAGGTTAGTCGACATTCTGGAACTTCAGGGCAAGTAGGTTCGAAACCGTGAAGGGCGCAGCGATTTTGGTAAATGTGCACCCGGAAATGTTCCCTGCACTATCAGAGACGGGTGCAAAGTGATCGGCTGCAAGTCGAAGGGCTGTGAAATTATTATAGTAATTCTATACCTCACTTAAACATGAGCTCATTATAGAGAATTGTGTACTTGACAACTACATTTCTCTTTGCAAAAATGTGTGATGCACGGCTCCCAGATTGAAGCAGTACGTCTGGAATGGGAGCCAGAGAGTCCGTTGATGACTCTCGTTTGCGGCGAACAGGGGCAGTCTGAAACCCCTGGCGGGTGTCTAAACCGACGCTGCCTAGGTTTCAGAGAGGGAGGTGCCCCGTGCAGAAACTCTCTAAAGTCCCAGACCTTGCAGGTATACTAAAGGTCAAAGATTCAACGGTTTACGGCTGGGTCCGCGCTGGAAAGATCCCGTCTTTAAGAATCGGACGGCTCATTCGGTTCACCCCCAAGCAGATAAGGGAAATAAGCGGGATTGGCGACGATGAAGGTGGAAGTGCCCCCGCCGACGTTGATTCGTCCAGCTGACCGGGAGAGGGGAGGCCGCCAGTGTCACTCTATCGGCGCGTGTCCATTTGGCACTACGACTTTCGGTTCGAGGGCGTGCGTTACCAGGGGACGACGCGCCAAACGAACAAGCGCGAGGCGCAACAAGTTCTCAGCGCACTAAAGGCCGATCTCGCTCGAAGGCGAGTGAATCTTCCAGTCAAGAGCGTGAAGTTCCGTGAGGTCAGTAACCGGTATGAAGAGCTTTCAAGGACGGACGGAAGACCCTCATTTGTTGTTGAGAAGTACCATATCCAGAACCACCTCGTGCCCTATTTCGGCGAAATCCCTGTGCATTCCCTCAATCGGGAGGTCTGTGAAAAGTACAAGCGAAAAAGATTGAAGGAAGGTGTCTCAAAGGCCACGGTCAACCGAGAACTGAGCACACTGAAGTCGATAATGAAGTACGCTACGGAATACGGGGTTGCTCCCGAAGGAGTGGGACGAAACGCGCGAATGTTTTCGGGAGTGGAGAACAAAGAGAAGCGCCCTCTTAAAGTGGATGAATTCGGCCTGCTCGTGGAAGTGTGCGTATCCCTTGGATTCCAAGTGGTGGCGCCCTACCTCCTTCCCCTCGTGGTCGTGGGGGCCTTTGCAGGTTTGAGACCTAGTGAATTGATACGCCTGGCCAAGGAGGACGTGGATCTGGAAATTGGGATCATATGGGTACGGCAATCCAAGACACCATCGGGAATTCGCTACTTACCCCTGAAGAAAGAGGCCTTGGAGGTTCTCCAATACTGGTTGCCAAGGACAAAGGGCAAGTGGGTATTCCCCAGCCCGAAGAAGCCCGGAGCGCACATCAAGGATTTCGGGAAAGCGTTTGATAGAGCTGTTAAAGAAGCTGGGCTGCAGGGGATCACTCCAGACTGTTTACGCCATACCTTTGCCACGGAAGCCAATCGACGGGTTCGTCGCCGGTCTGACCTGCGTGAGATGATGGGCCACTCCAACGACAGGCACACGGCCCCTTACTTGCATCAAGAACTGGAGGACAAGCGCGCGGCCATCGAGGCCCTCCCTGTCCCTGCAAATTTCACTACAGTGCTCGAAAAGTGGAAGGCGGAGCCCCGCCAAGAGGAGCGCCAAGTGCGGGGTTCTCAAGGGGTTGAGATGGTAGGCCCGTGGGGACTCGAACCCCAGACCTCTACCGTGTCAAGGTAGCGCTCTAACCGGGCTGAGCTACGGGCCTGCCTTTCGAAACCAATCAGTTAGCGTGAAGCGATTTTATCACACTGCCTGCTAGGTTACCAATTTGGTGCACACCCGCCTGAAGATCGGGTGTTGCGATGGCCTCCAACGCCAGCCGTTGTGCTTCGGGCCGGATGTGGCCGTACCGCTTTGCCATGCGACCTGCCGTGCTTGCGGACCAGCCCAAGATTTGGGCGACTACCGCAAATGGAGTGCCATGCTCGAGGAGTTTCGTCGCGGCAGTATGGCGGCAATCGTGGTAGCGCAATCCCTCCAAGCCGGCCTTAGCGCAGGCCCGACGCCAGGCGGTACGCCAATTTGCGATAGGGCAGTGAGGGTCAAGGCGGCCTGTCTCGCAAGCAGGGAATACGAAGTGCTCAGGTTTGGCATTCGGAAAGCGCGATGCCCACAAGTCAAGAGCCGCCCACGCGGGCTGAGTCAACGGAACCGCCCGCCCGCTTCCGGCCTCCGTCTTGCTCTCGCCCACCACCAAGACCCGCCTCTTAAGGTCAACATTTTTCCATCGGAGATTTCTGACTTCCGAGTGACGCAAACCTGTATTAAGCCCCAAAACCGTCACTGTGTAAATAGGGCTCCAATGACCCTGACGATGTTTGCCGAGATGCGATGCCGATTCGAGCCGGGCCGTTTCTTCGTCACGGCTGAGAGCGCGGCCCGCCTCCTCGTTTTCTTCGAGGTAAATTACGTCGCGCCGAACCTGAGCCCAGAGGCCATGATCACTCAGGATTGAACTGAGGCAGGCCAGCTCCTTGTTGATCGTCGCACCAGCCGCCCCTTGCGCCAGCCGCGCCTTCTGATAGCTGGCGATATCCTTCGAGGTGATATCGTACACGAGGCTAGTTCCAAGGAAGGCTTTGAGGTGCTTCAGCGCGGCATCATACGTCTCGCGCGTACTTCCCACCAGGGCAACCCGCTTCCCAAGCCAACCCTTCGAGGCTTCTGCCATTGTCGGAGGAAGGACCTGTTTCTCGACCTTGTTGTAATTCCGCTCCGATTCCCGCCGGCGCGCCCGCTCCGCGTCCCTCGCCAGAGTCTTGCTCGTGGTTTTGGCCGACTCGTGAACTATGCGCCCGCTGAAGCGGAAGCGATACCACCAGAACCCATGCTTACCCCTTTGATAAACCCTCATACCCTCCCTACGGCTTCTTTGACTTGCGCGGCCTGCCGCCCATCTTGGCCCACTTGCGGAGGGTTGCCTTGTCGTATTTCGCCGCCCGCGCCTGTCCTCCAAGCCTTCCCCATTTTTCCCTTTGCTTCGCAGTTGTACTCCGGGCGCGGGCTTCCCCCCCAAGCGATCCGAGCGCGACAGCATTAGGATTCTTTTGACTCATAATCTTAGATACCGCTAATAAAGTAAACTGTCAAGCCAAATCGTCGTCTCGCGGTGGAAACTCGGTTACAGAGAAACGGAGTGATCACCATCACTCAGAACAAAAAAGTATCACCCATTTTCCTCGAACAATTCGCCCATAATTAGGTTGCCCCCACATCCTTGCCGAACACGAGAAGCGAAAGGGCGGAAGACTCAGTGATGACGCACTCGACAAAGTGTTGAACAAGGCGGCCGGACCGCGAATTATTCGAAGGTGCCCACCGGCATGCCCGTGCTGGTCAGCGACTCCTCGGGCGCGGTTGCATCTTCGTAGGGGAGTGCTTCGCGCGCTCCCGCGGGAGGGCCGCGCCCTCCCCTACCCCGCGCCGCAGGGGAGGCGACACCTTCGCCAGCTCGAAGTCCAGAATCTTGGCTTGGCCCCGCGTGGTCACGAAGATATTCGCCGGCTTGATGTCGCGGTGGATGATCCCCTTGGCGTGCGCCGCCTCCAGCCCATCGGCAATCTGAATCCCCAACTCCAGCACTTCCTCGTTCTTCAACGCCCCGAGGCCGAGGCTCTGCCGCAGCGTCTGCCCCTCCAGACACTCCATGGCGATGAAGGGCTGGCCTTCATGCTCATCAATGTCGTAAATCGTGCAGATGTTGGAATGATTGAGCGCCCGCGTAGCGCGCGCCTCGCGGCGGAAGCGTTCGAGGAACTTGCGGTCGTGGGCGAACTCGGCGGGAAGGAACTTGAACGCCACGCTGCGGCCGAGTTGCGGGTCTTCGGCCTTATAAACTACCCCCATGCCGCCCGCACCGAGCTTTTCAAGGATGCAGTAGTGGGAAACAGTCTGGCCGAGCATGGCGAGGGGACCCGCCTTTGGGACTCATCTTGGGGCGCAGTCGTGGCCAAGTCAACGTGCTGAAGGCGCGGGAGCCTTCCGGCCATTCAAAAACCATGGCCGCTCAGCCCGATTGAATCAGAATCGCATTCCTTTCCGCCCGGACGCAGCGGCTGGCCAATAAGGTGGATGTCGAAACCGGAACCAAGCGGTCTCCCCCAGTCTGAGGCACCCCAACCGCGCCCGGCCCACGGCGCGGGGGTGCACTTTTGGACTGGCCTATCTCTTATCCCGCTGCCTCCTTGACTCTTCTAGAAACCGGGCCTATACTACGCGCCTGAAAGACACCCCATCCTTGGAGTGCTTTCTACCCGAAGCGCGGCCCTCGCATGCCGTGGAGGGAGGATACCTTGAAAAAACTAGTAGTGTTCATGCTCTTGGCCCTGCTCGTGGGAATGTGCGCTGCCGCACAGGCGGCCGTGCCTCAAGAAACGAAGGAGAAGACCGCAGTCAGCGCGAAAGGAGCACGGTGGAGCGGGACGGTGGTTCGAGTGGACAAGGAGAATGGCTTCCTGGATGTCCGCAAGACGGGAGGAACGGTGGAGAAGCGGATTTACTTCAACGATGCGACGAAGTGGACCAAAGGGAAAGAGGCCATTCAGCTTAGCGATGTGAAAGAGAGCGACAAGGTGGTCTGCCTGGGCAAATACGAGGGAGAAAAGTTCACCGCCGAGCGGATCAACCTTCGCATGCAGAAGTAGCGGAACGGGGTTCGGCCGCGGTTCAGAGAGACGACAACTGATCGGCTCCGGCGGCGAGGCGGGAGAGGGTCCGCAGGATTCCCCGGGTGATACTAAAGTCCTCGGACATCGCCTCAGAGAGTTCGTGCCGTTCGATGCGCAGCGCCCGGACCAGCTGACTGGCCACGGCCGAGTCCGGATAAGGTTGCTCGGCCAGAAGCGGGAGGGCGCCGACTGCCCGGAAGGCGCCCTGCGTCTGGATGTGTTTTCCGCCTCGGCGCAAATCCACCTGCCCTTCCACAAGCACAAATAACGCTCCCGCCGGAGCGTTTTCCTGGAAAAGCGCCTCGCGTGCCTGAAAGCTGGTTTCCTGGGTTACGGCTGCTAACCGGGCCAGGCTCTCGGTGGGGATTTCTCCAAAGAGGGAAGCCTTGCGGAGAATATCGACCTTCTCAAGGGTGGTGAGCATGTTCGTTTCCTAGGCGGTCCGGGCGGCCGCGAGTTGGAAGCGGGTCCACCGCCACGTTTCATCGAGCACCGCGTCGTGTTCGTGGGGGACGGCCTGAACGTCCGCCGCCAAGTCAACCAGGCGGAGTTCACCGATCGTGTGGAGCGCGCAGGCACACAGCCAGCGGTCTTTCGAGAACAGGAGCACCCGGAGCGCCTCGGCGTTCGACAGCAGGCTCGTCCGGCAAAGATGCTGCGCAAAGGCTAGCTTTTCCTTCGGGCTGATTTCCGGATCCAATCCGTAGGCTAACCGCCGGTAAAAATCAACAGGGAGCAGGTGCTCCAAGACTTCCAGGGCATTCGCCTGAAGCTGCGGGCGGCCCGAGGTTACCCCCGCGTAGGCGCTGAAAATGTCGCGGGGCGGATAAAGTAAAGCCAGCAGGCGGAAAATGCGATTCAATTCGTGGACCATGCGCTCGCGCAGGGCCCGCGTCAAGAGCAGTTCGTCGGCGTGCCGGTAGGGCGGCTGAAGGGCGGGCGGGTCAAGCGTGGCCAGAATTTGAACCGAGCGGTAATAGCCGATCAGTTCCGACTCCAGAAGATCCGCAACCTCGGGGCTGGGTTGCACCAAGGTGGGGTCGCGTCGCTGCAGTCCGTTTAGAGCACGCAGGATCTCGAACCGAAGGTTCGGATCGCTCTGCAAAAGGCTGTCGGTCAGGACGGCCGCCGCAGCCGGAGTCGCAATCCGCGCCAGCACGTGGGGGATTTGCCTGCGCAGCCCGGTGGGGATGGCATCGTTGTCCAGGTAGTCGTGGAGAGTCCCGACGGCCAGCTCCCCGTATTGGGCCAGCGCGGCGCGGGCGGCGCCCCGAAGGTTCGGCTCCTGGAGCTTCTCGATGACCGAGGGAAGGAACTCGCGCCGGCGGATTTTGCCGGCCGCCAGCAGGGCCTGCTGCGCGACCTCCGGCCGGAAGTCTCCCAGCAGTTCGACCAAGGAAGTGTGTAACTTCGAGGGCGGAGGAATGGCGCCCAGGGCGCGCGCGGCTTCCCGACGGGACGCGGCGTCCTCGGGGGGGGAGGCGGAAAGCATCGTGTACAAAATCAGCTCCGCCGCACTCACCATGTCCGGGTACCCCGTCCGCGCGCAACAAGCCACGACGGCACCCTGCAGGTTAGGAGTGGGGATGTTGAGCCCGCTTTTCAGCAGCGCGAGAGGATCACGTCCGGCGTGGACCGCCAAGTAGTGGACGGCCTCCGTCCGAACCTCCAGGGACTCGTCCGAGAGCAGCTTTTCGGCTTGCGGCACGATCGACCCGTCTCCCGCATCGTTTAGCAACTGGAACGCGCGCTGGCGAACCGAGGGCGAGGAGTGCTCCAGCAAGCGACGGAGAACGGGGTGCCAGGCCGGCTCGCGCGCCGCCTCGAACAGGCTCAACCCGTAGAGCACCTGCTCCTCGCCTCCGCGCTCCAGCGCATGGGCCAGGACCTCGGTGGTTGTGTGGTCGAGCACCTCGGCCGTTGTCCGTTCAGGGTCCAGTTGGCGCTGTTCGATGGCTTGACGCAGAATGTTGAGGTATTCCCGCCTCAGGCTGTAGGCGATGACAATCCAGGCGGCCAGGAAGACGATGTTGACCAGACCCACGCGGCCAGGCGAGAATTTCAGCTTGTTTGCGAAAACGAGCAGCAGCACCCCCGCGACTCCATCGGCCGTTCGCCAGATGAACCCGTCGATAAAGGACTTGATCTGACTCTTGATACCGGGTGGAACGACCGGCAGATAGAGCAGTTCGGTTGAAGACTTGTCGAGTGAGAAGCGAAGGAGAAGATGGCTGCCTTTCAGGAGGCACGCGGTCAACAGGATGGGGGCCAGGAGCAGGGCGAAGGTGCCCGCCAAGAAGACAACGGGTAGCACCAGCAGGGTAGCGCGGATTCCAAAGGAGCGCATCAGCCGACCTGTCACGAACATTTGGAGAACGAAAGCAGCTAGGCCCAGGTAGCCGTTGAATCGTCCGAAGAAGACCGCCAGGGAGACCTTGTCCGCGCCGTACCGCGCATAGGCGATCATGTCGAACTGGTAGCCGATGATTGTGGTGGCGGCGCATCCCGCCGCGATCAGCCCGGTGATCAACAGTAAGTATCGCGAGCCGCGGATGTGGGACCAGCTCTGGCGAAAGTTCTTGGGTACGTCGCCGCTGACCGGAACCGCCAGCGCCAGGGCTGCCTCCCCACCTTCCGACGCCTGGCGGACCAGCATCCACACCAGGAATGCGCACAGGCCCAGAGCCGCGGCAACCACCAACAGCACGGTTTCCATGCGCATATGCCCGGCGCGGATCACATCAGCGACGAACAGGCCCGCGCACGGCGCCCCCAGAATGGCTCCCGCTCCAATGAACCCGAACACCCGCCGCGCCTGGCGCGTCGTCAGCAGGCAATTGCCAAGCGTCCAGCCCATGGTCGGCCCCATCGCTCCCGCTAAGTACACCCAGATGTAGATCAGAGGATAGACCCACGTGACGCGAAGTCGTGTCAGCCACCAGAAAACCACGAACGACAGGGCGAAAAAGAGAAGGGAGCCGATAATGAGGAGTCCCAACCGCAGGTGATGCGACAGCCGGATATAGACGGACGCGAAAATCCCTACCACCAGGGCCGTGGCAATAATCGCGTGGGGCAGATAGCGGGCGAATGCGTTTAGATACATGGCCTTGCCCACGGATTGCCCCATGATATAGGCGGCAATGATGAAAAACAGGTAGAGGAAGAGCAGGGAGGCTGCCCCGAATTCGTCCCGGCGGACGTTGAGCGCTTTTTGCAGATAATTGATCATGGGTCCGGCTTCGCTGGTCTCTTGCCCCCTCCGCCGGGCGGTGGAAGGGTCGGCCCCGAGTCCAGCAATACCTTGGGCTCCTGATTCTGGTAGTAGGCGGTAAAGCGTCCGTTGCGGATTTCCAGGGCGGACGCCTGCCCTCCATATTCCTCCGTCAGCATTCCCGTATCGATCAGAAAGACGCGATCGCCAAAGCGCGTGGCGATATCGTACTTGGGACGGACGGTGTGCCCCACGACGAGGGCGCGCGCCCCCAGCCGGGCGAGCAGCGATTGTAGGCCAGCGTTGAGGCGCTCCTCCGGTTCCAGGGCCAGGCCCCGGTACCAGAGGGGCCCATCCGGTGAGAGAATGAGCCAGGTCTGCAACCCCAGGAACTTCTTGATTTGAGCGGCCGTCTCGGGGTCCTCGACCTGTCCGCGCGCCAGGATCTTTTTCCATTCTTCCTGCGCCTGCTGCAGGGCTTCGTCGAGCGTCATGTAGCGCCAGAGGATTCCCTTTTGGACGAGGGCTTGCCAGAGCGCATCGAATTCGGCCAACTCGACTCGGATGGACTCATTCAGTTCCCTTGGCGTCTTGAAAGGAAGCGCGGGATTTAAGCCCCCGTGGGCAAAGAGCACCTCGCCCACGCGCACGACGGCATTGTGATTGCGGATCCAGCGTCCTTGCTGCCCTTCGGGTCCAAAAGCATCATGCCGCTCGAAGAAGCCCGCGGGATGGGCGGCCCACCACTTTTGCCACGTACCCTCATTGTCCGCGGGTGTCTCGATGCCGCGATCCCGCCGGGCGGAGAGGTATTTCCGGTATTCCTCGTAAGCCCCCTTGCGGAGCTTTTCGGACTCGGGGCCGGCGAAGGCTTGATAGTCTCCTGGCGAGACGTAGCGCAGATCGCGGAGGATGATGAGCACTTCGTGGTTGCCCAGCAGCGCGATGACCCGCCCGTTCTCGGCTTCTGCCTGACGCTCCAACTTCATCAACAGATCCACGCACGCGAGGGAGTTCGCGCCCCGGTCGAGCACGTCGCCGGTTTGCACGAGCACGCTCGAGCCGCCGGCCCAATCGCCGCGCGAGTCAATGAGCCCTGTACGCTGCAAGATCCCGGTAAACGCCAGGTACGCCCCGTGCGCGTCCCCGACCGCCACCACCCGGTCTTGCGAGAAGCCGGAACAAGCCAAAGCGGTAACGGCCAGCGGAATGAAGCAAAGCGGGGAAACACCTCTCTTCGAGTGGAGCATAGCGCCAGGCGAGGGATCTTGGCGGAGATCCAAACTGCTGCCAGTTTACGTGCGCACGGAAAGGATTGCAAGGGTCTCGGAGGCCGGCCGCTGGAATGTGGTTTTCCCTCGCTCCCGCGACGCCTTGGGCGCGGAAGCATCACCCCCGGCGCCGCGCCAGGTGGGTGCGCGGGCCGCGAGAAATAATCCTTGCGACGGCGTTGACGCACGGATAGACTGCGTCGCAAGGAAGAGCATCTCCGCCAAGAGCCGAGGAGGTGAGATATGTCGGGCCTTCGTCTTTCCTGCTCCGTCAGCATCGCCTTTTTCGCGCTGGCGACCGTTTCCGCCGCTTTCCAGGAACCGCATTTCACGGCCGAGCAACAGCGAGAGTTCCTGCTCAACGCCAAAGTGGTTGGCAGCAAGCCGATCGGCCTGGGAAAGACCCATCCCTGGCGGCTTACCTTGAGCGATGGGACTGTTACGCATGACGCCGCTTTCAACATTGTGGATGAGCTCAAGAATGTGATGAAGTTTTCTGGTGGTCGCACGGAACTGAATTTCCGTGACTCGTACGAATATGATATCGCGGCTTACGAGCTGGCGAGGCTGATCGGACTCGACGACATGATCCCGGTAACGGTCGAACGCCGGTGGGAAGGAAAGCGGGGCGCCCTGTCGTGGTGGCTCCCCGTCAAGATGGATGAGAACAAGCGCACCAAGGAGAACTTGCAGCCCCCTAACCAGGAAGCGTGGAACCGGCAGATGCACAAGGTCCGCGTGTTTACCCAATTAATCTATGACACGGATCGGAACCGGGGCAACCTCCTCATCACTGAGGACTGGAAAATCTACATGATCGACTTCACGCGCGCCTTCCGTCTCAACGACAAGCTGGAAACTCCTTCGGACCTTGAACGGTGCGACCGGCAGCTCCTCGAAAAACTCCGGCAACTGGACGGCCAGGAGCTTCTGAATCGGACCAAGCCCCACCTGACCAAGTCGGAAGTCAAATCACTTATGGCCAGGCGGGACAAGATCGTGAAGATCTTCGATCAGCTTATCGCTCAAAAGGGAGAAGACGCGGTGCTCTATTAGCGGCTGCGTAAGACCGGGTGTGAAGACGCCTGCGGAGTGGGGAACCTACTCCTCAACTGTAAGCGAGCACACGGCAACTTCCAGTGACGCACCCCGAACATTCAGAGGAAGGCTCCAGAGAGTGACCGGCTGTAGTCGTCTTTGAATCGAAGCCACAGGTTGGGAAACTAGCTGATGTGGTCATTGGTTAACCGCCGCAGGTTGACCACATGGGTTATGCTGAGCGAGCGCACGGTGTCGGCACGTTTCGGCGTCTTTATCGCGCCGCCAAACGCCAGCCTCGGATTGACGAAGAACACCTTCATTGCAGTGGCTCCTAAATTTGGATCGCTGGCCGATTTGAGCCCAGTGCACAAGAAAGACGAACAAGCGGGCGATAAAATCAGCAAAGGGCCGACCGACCCTAAGTTATTGGAAGTTGTCGCTATTAGCTTCGGAATGAATGAGATAGCGGAAGGTGCACGCCCGCCGTGTCAAGCTAGCGCTCTAACCGGGCTGAGCTACGGGCCTACGAATTCCGTTCTTCCAACCTGACCCAACTTCCCGGAGGTATCAACGCGCGGGGCTCGTCGGGCGCTGTCAAAGGATCGTGTTGAAAAAGGCGGAGTGAGCCGGCCGGTCGACCGCAGGTCCACGGCATGCCCTGGCGCTTCACTTGGTCCTGGCGCC
>JAIQGB010000028.1 GCA_020072905.1 Terriglobia bacterium
TTTCCCACCGGCCTGCTGCCCAAGGAATTTCCCGAATCGCCCGCGCGCTGACGAGGCCCGCGCTCACCGCGCGCAACGGGCCGACGCGATCGGGGCCGTCGGCGCCACGCTCGGCGTCGAACACGTCGTTGGCGAAGTTCGTGCCGATCTGGATCGCGAGCGCGCCGCCGAGCGCCGCCAGCGCCGGCCCGAGCGCCACGCCACGGCTCGCCGCCGCGCACGCGGTGCCATTCTCAACTTCAACCCCGAGCCGCTGTTCTCTCGGGTTCATCGCTGGCCATCGTCGATGGCGCAGTATGTTGTCGGCCACGCGGAGCGCGTCCGCGCGATCGAAGCGGAGTTGGAGAGGCTTCCAGGCTTGTTCCTGGCGGGCAACGCTTATTCGGGGATCGGGATTTCCGACTGCGCGCGGACGGGCCGCGCCGCCGCCGAGCGCGCGCTGGCGCTGCTAGCGCGTTGAGGCTTGCTCTGTGCTTCGCGCTCTCAGGCGACGTCGTGCAGAATCTTGACCAAGCCCGCAAGCGACTCGCGGGTGCTTTCCAGCTTGTTGCCGTCGGGGCGCCGGTAGTGAGTCTCGAGCGACATTGTCCCGTTGTACTCGTCGTGGCGCAGCGCCTTGAACTGCCCTCGGTAATCAATCATGCCGCCGCCCACCGGCGCCCAGATTAACTTCCCGGTGGCAGGGTCTTTCTTCACGTCCTTGACGTGCATGTGGGCGAAGACCCCGCGGACGGCGCGATAGCCATCCGGGTACGGCACCTCGCCGAGCACCGTGGCATTGCCGGGGTCCCAGAGCCCGCGCAGATGGGGCGAGTTGATCTCCTTCACCAACCGGCCGAGTTCCTTTCCCGTCCCCACGTTGCACGTGTGCTCGTTCTCAAGCACCAGGACGACTCTGTTCTTCGCCGCGACGTCCGCCGCCTTGGCCAGCCGGTCGCGGACGTGAGGGTAAGCCTTCTCCGGCTCGTCCACTCTCGAGTAGCTGAAGATGCGGATGAGCTGGGTGTCGAAGAAATGCGCCAGTTCCGAGGCGCGGCGCAGCAGGTCCTCGGTGTCCTGGTCGGTGAACGTGGCGCGGAAAGTATCTCGCTTCTCGTTCTGTTGCGCGGGCATCTCCGGCAGGTTGTACTTGAAGAGCGGCGAGGCAATGTCGCTCACGCGCAAGTGATGTTTCTCGATGGCGTGCTTGGCGCGCGCGAGCTCTTGGGGCGAGAGGTTCATGATGTTCTTGTCCCACATCTCGCGGACCTCGCAGTAGCCGAGGGATTGCGCCGTGAGGAAGTCGAGCGCTCGGTCGAAGTCCTCGGAGATCTCGTCGGTAATCACGCCCAGCTTGAAGGGGAGCGGATGAGAAGCCGCCTCTGCCGGGGAGAGAGCAAGCTCCCAGGCGGGGGCCGCCAGCAAGGCGGCACCCAGGAAGTCGCGGCGCGTTAAGGTCTCTCCCATCGGTTCACCTCGAAGTGAGAAGAAAGCGCATTTTGCTGCAAGGATCCTAGCGTCGTTGAAGGGATAACCGATGTCAATAGGGAAAGCGGAATGGGCAGGGGCAGGTGAAATCAGGCGATGAGCCGCAGGCCGTAAAGGCGCCGACCGCCAAACGCGTAGATCGCCCGCCGGCGGATTTCAGCCTTCTGCTCGATGTTCTGGCCGCCGGGCGAATAGGGATAAAGCACGCGCACAACCTCGCCCACATTCAACTCCATGGCGAGCGAGAGGGCGAGGCCGCCTTTTGAAATGTTCTCGGTTTTGGAGACCTCCTCCTGACCGAACGGCCCGCGGACGAGGATCGAGAACTTCATGCCAATCCGCTTATTTTGCCGCTGGTCAGCAGGCTTGCCCGCCACTATGGGTTTGGAGGGAGGGGCGGACGCGGCGGTGGGGGGAAGTTCTTTCGGCTGCCGCGCTATGTCGGAGTGCATCCAGTTGGTGAGCCGGTTGCAGTCGCTGCATTGCCGCTGCAGAACGCCGGTCGATTCCAGCACCTCCGCTTCCATTGGGGTCAAGGCCAGGAAGATCTCTTTCCGGCAGCCTTGACACTGAATCAGCGCTCCCCCCTGCCCGGTGAGGGGCGCGCCAAACTCGATCCCCCAGATGTTGCGGCCCGGCTCCAGACATTCGACGCCCCATTCGTGGATGTCCTGCCCTGACCAGGCGGTCGGGGCCACCACGCGAAAGTCCGCCTCGCTGTAACTCTCCAGGTTGATCACGCGGAGGGTGTCGTTGACCGCGATGCGGTGCTTCAGCGCGATCCGGGCGCCCGTGCGATTGACGATACTCGTGCGCGTATCCTCCGCAAACTCGCCCGCCGTCGATTCGAATCCCAGAACCCGAATCGGAATGCTGAGCATCAGACGTTCCGTGCTCCGCTTTTCCTGTAGAGCCGTGACACCCGATTGTTCTGACATCGCAGAGCCCCTGCCCGGCAACCGACGCTGTCGGCTCCCTCGCGAACCGCCGTCCGCGCCGGCTAGTGCCGTTCCAACTTATTGGGCCAATCCTCGTTCCCCGGCAGCCTCGGGAGGAGGTTGGTACACGGACCGGAATGCATCGCTCCAGATAGTTGGAACGCCACTAGTAATTGCGCGCTCCCCAGCGGATGCGCAGGCTTTCGAGATTCCAGGATTCGCTCGCGTCTACGAATTCCAGACCGATCATTCCGTCGTAGAAGCTCTCGGCTTCCCCGCTCCACACCACCCGCATGCGCCGCTGGCGGTCATCGGCGGGCAATTCTACCGTAACCTCCGACCCCTCCGGCAAGTGGAATCGTGTGTGGGCCCGCGCCCCGCGTTCATCGATGGAGACGATCTCAGCCCGGTCAAAGAACACCCGCCCCGCAACGTCCGTCCCCCTCAGCACCACCGGCATCTGCACGGGGAGCCGTCTGTCGCGCCTTACCTCGTTGGGGTGTTGGGACATGAAGGTGCTGTGCCGGAGTCAGGCCCCGCACGCCCAGGCCGGAGATGCCTGGCTCCGGTGTCGAAGCCCGACCTCGCTTCTTCTCCGACGATCACAGAGAGCGGTTGATAATAGTTGAGCGCTTTTTCGGCGTCAACCGCCAAGTCGGTTCGTAGTCAGCGTCGTGACCGATCGACAAATGGCCGGCCCGATCGCGCCATCCGCGAGGGCGGAGCCTGCGGCTATTCCGCGGCGGGCGCCTCCTCAGTAGCTCCGGTTGTCGTGATCGACGCCGTGGCAACGCAGGCTGCAACTGCCGTGGAAGACCGCCGACCCTGCCCCAGGGGTCAGGTCAGACCAGGCGGGGCCCACCGCAAGGCTGTTGCGAGCGACGATGTTCTGGTCGAAGTTGATGAGGCTGCCGTTGTTGAGCGCGGTCCCGTTGGGTATGCCGTGCGGGTCGTGACAGGTGGAACAGGCGACCCTCTGCATGTGCTCCCAATGGAACTTGAAGCTCTGGTCGGCCTTCAGGCTGTCTTCGCTGTGACACTTGAAGCAGAGCGCGTAGTTGGAGGACGAGTAGGGAATGTCGGGCGTCTGGCCGGCCGTTCCTGAGGAAGTCTCAAGGAAGTAGCCGCGCTCCAGGATGTGGCTGACGTTCGAGCCGTGGGGCCCGAGGGAACCGGCGAACGATCCTCCCAACTGGCGCCCGGTGTCATTCCCGTGGCAATCCGTGCAGGAAATCTGCGCGGCGGCATTGAGCGTTCGACTGGGGATCGGCGCTCCGCTGGAATCCAAGGGGGTAGTCAGCAAACTCGGCACTGCTCCGCCTGCCCCGCTACTCAAGGCGCGCGGCCGGGTCACGGGATGCCACGAAACCGGCGAGGCAAAAGCGTCCACCAGGTTCATGGAGAGCACGACGCGGAAGGGCAGCGGCCCGTAAGAGAGGTATCCCGGCAACTGCGGCTTGTTGGGATTGTAGCTGGGGCACTTGAAGCAGATTTCGTCCTCGTACAATGCGCCGGTCCCGCCGCGACGCGGATCGCGCGGAGAACCGTCGGCGGCAATCCCGCTTACCCCCAACAACGCAGAGGAGAGTTGCGGCGGCACGGGCGTCGTCAGGTCGGCGCGCGCCGCGTGCGAATTGTGGCAATCGTCGCAGGTGGCGTGGCGCGTGAGGATGTTGTCCGGAGCCTCGACCGGATCGTGGCTTGCCTGCGGGCCGATCGACGGGTGGACGTACATCTTGCGCTTGAACTCGGATTTCACGTCGGCAAGCTGGGTGAGCGGATTCCCGTCGTGGCACTGAAAGCAGACTCGGTCGGTCTCCCCTTTGAGCAGCTCAGCGGCATCGTGCGCCGTGTGAGGACGATGGCACGCCGCGCAGGCATTGGTCGCCGTCGTCGTGTACCCGGTGTGCGACCCGAGCCAGGCGATGCCATCGTTGGTCTGGTCGCTGTAGACGTTGGCGCCGGTCTTGTGACTGGAGGGCACACCTTCCGCGCCGCTCCAGCTCCAGAGGTTCGCCCCGGTACCACCCTTGAGATCGTGACTCGTGGTGCAAATGGCGGAGGCGGAGTTGTTTTTCAGCAGAAAGCGGTTCTCCACCGGATCGACGAATTCGTTGTGGGGGTCGTGGCAACTCGTGCATGGCACGCGACCCTGTGCATCCAGCTTGAGGGGATGTCCGTTTCCTTGTTGAAATTCGCCGGCTCTCCGAACTACGTCACGTCGCAATGCCCATCATCTTGCCTCTTCCGCCGTACTTCCATTGACGGTGCATTCTCCCCGCATCTCTTGAGACTCCCCACGGCGCAAGTGACAAACCTCACTCGCACCTCAACGCTTCCATGGGCTCTACCTTTGTGGCCCGGCGCGCAGGGATGTAGCACGCGACGAGTGACACCAAACACAGCAATAAGGCTACCGCAGCATAGGTGAGCGGGTCGGTCGAGGTGACACCGAAGAGCTCGCTGCTCAGATATCTCGTCAGCCCCAGCGACACAGCCAGACCCGCGGCCAATCCGGTCAGCGTCAAAAGCAAACCTTGGCCCAGCACCAGCCGGAAAATATTCACTCGCTGCGCACCCAGCGCCATGCGAATGGCAATCTCATGCGTCCGCTGGCGAGTCGTATAGGCGATCACCCCGTAAATGCCCACGGCTGCCAGGATGAGCGCCAGCAATCCAAAGGCGCCAGCGAAGGTTCCGGCGAGCCGCTCGAAAATACTTCCGAGCTGCATGCTGGAATTGAGAGTGGTCACGCCGAAGACAAGCAGATCGGCATTAAGTTCATGGACGGTTCTTTCCACCGCCGCGGCATAAGCCTGTGGATCGCCCGACACTCGCGCGTGGATGATCACCGGATCACGGTAGTCCTGGAACAATGGAAGGAATATGATGGGCTCCGGAGTATATACCAGGCGGCGGTACTTACCATTGCGAGCCACGCCGACCACCGTGAACCACTGGCCGTTGGCGTTGACCCTCTTGCCAATCGCCTGCTGGCCCGGCCAGTATCGGTCGCAGAATTCCTGATTGACGACGGCAACCGGCTGCGACTTGGGGCCATCCTGCCCGGTAAAGTCACGCCCCGCGACAAGAGAAATCCGCATGGTCCTAAAGTAATTCGGACCTACGTTGGCGCGATTGATTTCCATCGATTCGCCGGGTTGGGGAAGGTAACCCTCGGCTTGGATAATGCCAGAGTGGAGTGTGAAGCTGAGCGGCGAGAAATCCGCCACGGTCGCGGAGTCAACCCCGGGGAGAGCTTCAAGCTTCGCGAGCACTTGACGGTGGAACGCGAGGCCTTGAGCTTCCGAATATCCGGCGGGCCTGAGCTCATAGGAAGCCAGCAGAACATGGTTGGGGTCGAAGCCGGGATCCTGGCGCTGGGCGTTCCTCAAACTGCGGGTGAATAAACCTGCACAAACGAGCAGAAGCAGCGATAAGCCAATTTGCGCCACCACCAGCGCGCTCGAGAGCCGCGACTTGTGGAGTCCGCCCGACATACTGCCCGCCTCTTCCTTCAGCGCCGCGATGGGGGTCAGGCTGGAAGTGCGCAGCGCCGGGAGGATACCGAAAATAGTGGCGGTAAGAACCGATAGGGCCACGGTCGCGAGGAGCACGGTTTGGTCCGCATGTCCGTTAAGGGTAAGGTTAAGGGTAAGAGGAAGGGTCGTGGGCGGAAGGAAAGCGGCAATCGTTCCGGCCGTCCAAGTGGTGAGCAGCATGGCGAGTCCGCCACCCGCCAAAGCCAGGAGGAGGCTTTCCACCAGAAGCTGACGCACCAACCGCCAGCGAGTGGCGCCCAGCGACAGGCGAAGGGCCACCTCACGCCGACGGGTCACGTTGCGTGCCAAAAGCAGGTTCGCCGCATTCGCGCAGGCGAGCAACAGCAACACTGCCGCCAGCGCCAGAAGTATGGGCAGGCTCTTGTACAAATAGACATTCACTCCGATGGGCGAGCGCCAGAGCGGGGCCAGCGTGATCTGATTGGGGCCGCGATGCGAATCGGGAAACTGCGCGACGATGCGCTGCATCTGGAGATTGAGTTCTTCCTCGGCCTGCCGGCGGCTGACCCCGGGCTTGAGCCTTCCGAAAACGTTGAGCCAGTATCTCCCGCGCTGGCGAACCTCCTCTCCCCTGTACACCAGGGAAGCCCAGAGGTCCACGCGCGAACCGGTTGAACATCCCTGAAAACCCGGCGGAGCTACTCCCACAACCGTACACAGACTCTTGTTGACCTCGATGGTCTTGCCGACAATCGAGCGGTCCCCTCCGAAATGGCTCTGCCACAGGGCATAGCTGATCACCACCGACGGCGTCGTTCCAGGCTTTTCCTCTTCCACCGGCAGGAGGCCGCGACCCAGGATGGGTTGCAAGCCGAGCACCTTGAAATAATCTGCGGAAGTTAACGCCGCGTTGATGCGCTCCGGCTTCCCCGTGCCGGTGAGGGACACGAAATCTTCGTTATACGCCAGCAGTCCGGACAAGCTCTGGGTCCTGGCGCGCACGTCCATGTAGTCCGGGTAGGAGAACGGCGGGGTGGGGTGCTCGCTGATCTCCCCCCTCAACACGGCAACCATGTCGCTGGTGTGGGAGACCCCAGGAATGGGAGTGAGCAGCGTGGAGTTGATCCAACTGAAGATCGTGCTGTTGGCGCCGATGCCCAGCGCCAGCATCAAGACCACGAGGAAAGTAAAGCTAGGACTCTTCGCCAGCATGCGCAGGCCAAAGCGAACGTCTTGCAGCAATGTTTGCATTGAAGAAGTCCTCTCGATACTCCTAAAGCAATCTCATATCCACCTCAGAGGCAGATAAGTCCATTAGAAACAAGCAGGTGCGAAGCCAGGGCATGCTAAGACTTGTCAGTTACTGTCCGGTTTTGGGATTCGATTGTCCGAATCTAGGACGACCTTTCGTGCTCCTTTTCCTGTTACCGTCACGCAGCACCACTCGCCGCTCGTGGCCAATCAAACAAACACGACATATAGTCCTAGTGCATTACCGCGGCTGCTACGTTAACAGCGAAATGCGGAGCGGGAATCCAGCCCCCCTCATTAGTCATTCCCGCGCGCCTTCTCACCGTCATTCCCGCGCACGCGGGAATCGACGCCCACTCCCACTGGACCCCCGCTTCCGCGAGGGTGACAACGAAATACGGAGCGGGAATCCAGCGTTACCCACCGCATTTTTTTCATGTCCGCCACCTGCCGGATTCGCATCGTCGCGGCCTTTAAAAAGCCCACAACCTGTCCGCCGCAGGCGGGCACAACATCCGTGCCGTGGTTACGCGCTTTCGATGCCTAACGGTCAGTACAATTGGCGGCCCGCAGCGCCGTCCCCCGCATGCCGTTGTTACCTGGAACTCGAATTGTACTTGCTCAATAGGGCAACGATTTCCGCCCTCCCGCGCCCGTCGGCCAGTGATCGCGCGGTGTGTCCTTGGGCTTCAGGGTTCGGTGATGCGCCGCGATCCAGCAGCATTTTCGTCACGTCAAGGTGTCCCATCTCTGCCGCGCGGTGCAGCGCGGTGAAGCCACGTCGATCACATGCGTTCACGTCGGCTCCATGGTCGAGCAAGAAGGCTATACTCTCAAGCCTCGCTCTCTCGACGGCGTTCATCAGGGGCGTAGCGCCCTCGTTGGATCGAACGTCAACCGGAGAACCGCGGTCGAGGAGGAGGGTCATGATCGCAGGGTCATTGCAGGCCAGGGCCCAATGAAGCGGCGCGAGGCCGTCGCCGGCAAGCAGGTCAATGGGCACCCCGGCCGCAAGTTCCGCCTCGATCCTGGGCGCGTCGCCACGAGCCACCGCGATGTGCAGCAAGGAGTAGGTTCGCAGAGGCTTATCGGGATCGCGGCCAACGACCTGATGTGGCGTGGCGAAGAGCGCCCGATTCCCGAACATCGACATGCACCACATGGCAGCCGTCCGCGGCTCCTTATCCATGCCAGCAGGTAGCGGTGCCGGGTACACCGTGTCGAGCGCATGGCTCCGCAACAAATAGTCGAGCACTCGCACCGCAAGTTCTGGATCCTCGTCTTCGACGCCAAACGTTCCGCGTACTCCCGTCACCTCAACGTGGTCCTGATAGGTTTCGACTCGCGCGATCGCCTCAACCTGGCGAAGCCAGCTGCGCACGCAAATGATCTCTCCTCGGTGGTAGAAGAGCGCCCACTTGTGCTCCATTTGGCTGGGAATGAAGAGCACGCCCTCAGCCAGGAGACGGTCGATGGGGAACCGCAGGTTCGCCTCGACGCTTCGTGTGACGGGCGGTTCTTTTCCGATGAAGCTGGTGCCATCATCCTGTCCGAATGAGATCGCGTTCGCCGCGCATTGAGGATCCTTGGACGTCGAGAGCATGGTCAGCGTAACTGGCCGAACATCGAGCACTCGGACTCCCCAAGGGTTATCGGCTGCCTCGACCCAGTTAATATCGGAGGCCTGCCGGGCGCTTGCGCCCTTGCGCCGGAAGATGTGCTTGAGTTTCTCCCATGCCATAGTGGGACCTTCGCCAGCTAACGTCAGGCATCAGCGGCGGCTGTAGGCTGCATGCCACGCATGTTTTCTACGTCCGTCACCTGGCGGATTCGCATCGTTGCGGCCTTGAAAAAGCCCACGGCACAAACCCGGGGCCTTGGCTACACGCTTCATCCTAAAAACCGTAGTACTTGGAAATGGCCTGTGCCAAGAGGTCCCCGGCAGCTTCGATTCCGATGCCCCAACTCCCCTCTGCGGCTTTCTCCATCATGGTGGCAATCCATGATGAAACGCGCGGGCCGAACCCGCGGCCCTTCTGGGGCTTTCCGTCTGATTGAACGGCGAGTCGAAGGTCCTCGACATCACCATCCTGGACACCTTTGGTGCGAAGCGTCCTCTCTAGAGAAGCGAAGTCATTCTGGGACACCGTGATGCTTATAGGGGAGTCTGTCGCGCTTCCGACGAGGTTTGCCGAACCGCCGTAGACGGTTGTGTTGAATATCTGTGTCACGCGCCCGGGTTCGATCTGGTCAACCCTCTTGTCGCTCTGTTCTCCGGCTGTTGGCGCTTCCTTCCAAACGGCGAGGGCAAAATCCAGAATCCGATTTCTCACCGCGTTCAAGAGCTCGATGGCGTTTCCCACGCTGAATTCGGCCCATGCCTGGACGCAGTTATAACCGTGATAGACATTCGTACCAAGGACGACCGCGAGGTCACCTGTGCTTACGTTTAATTTGCCCGTGTCTGCCATTTTGAGCATCTCTTCGATGCCGGCGATGCTCTGTCGGGACCTATAGTTCTGGTATGCCTCGCGCGCCTCTTTCGGCAGGCACACCCAAGGGATGGGCGCGTTTCGGATCCCCGACCCGAATGCACCCGCAAAGTGCCCCTTCAGCTCCAGAGGCCGGATACGGTAGGTTGGGACTTCTACGTCCCCCGGGTAGCCGTTGGACTCCCACACCAACCAGTCCTCCAAAGGCCTACTGCCCAATCGGGCGGCCAACAGCTTGCATTTGCGGAGCAAAGCGCCGAGATCACTTTTTGAGTCGACCGCTTCTTGTTGAATCTCCTCGATGAGCGTCATGTTGAACTAACTCCCGCGCGAACTCTTGTTCATGATGGTAGCTGGTAGTCACGGCATGTCTTTCATGTCCGTCGGCTGACGGATTCGCATCATCGCGGCCTTGAAAAAGCCCACGGCACGAAATCCGTGCCGTGGCTGCTCACTCGCACCGCCGTTTGCTCCGCTCAGAACGGAGGCTCAACTTCGAAAAGCCCTTTGCACCTTTGTACGGTCTCAGCTTCAACTTGAAGCCCTTTGGAGGTGAATCTCTCAACCCATTTATCCAGCCGAACAACTATCTTCTCTGACACTTCTTGTGGCGCGTTTCCCCAAGTATCGTAAAGGAGGGCTTGAGCGTTCACCTTCAAAGTGTCCGGCTTGTCGTCGTTGACGATTACCCGAATGAGGGGATCAACGATCCTACTAACATCTTGGACCCCGAGGAAGCTCCCCAACCCCAACATCGCATCCAGCAAGCGATCCGTCGCGCCCGAAGCGAGTCGGGAAAGCAAATGGTCCCTGACCATTGCGATCTCGGGAGGGTCGAGATGCTCCATGTCCCATGCACGAAAGAACTCGGTTTCCCATACGTAGACTCTATTTTGGGCTTCTTGCTTGAGTATCGAGACAAATTCCTTCGTTACTCTCGATTTCGTTTCCTTCGTTGACGCTTCGAAAGCCGAGCGGAAGCAACTAGATAAACGCCCGAGCACCGCTTCGCTGGGTAAGGAGGGGTCCGCATCGAGCTCATAGTACCGTGATGGCAGGACTTTCAAGAGTAGCCGCTTACGCTCAGGCTCCCCCGTTTCTTTCAACAGATGGTGAAGGATAGCCATCGCTGAGGGGTCACGTTCGACCTTCGCCACAATCTGTTCAGCTGTGAACCCGCATTGTGCCGTTTTTATAGCGGCTATCTCGTCAGTAACGATTTGGAGCAAAGCCTCAGCCACAGTCGCGCTCTTGGCGTCAACATTTTCTCGTAGTCGCAACAGCCTGCCGGGATGGATCAGATTACGATAAGTCCTTACTACGCTGCAAAGATCGACCGTCTTCTGGGAGAGAATCCTCTCGCCAGCACAAAGTTCAATCAGTTGATTTAGGTCCATCTTGAGAAGATGTTCCCTGGTATTTCCCTTCAACCCAATTGTGTAAAGATAGTCCATTAGCAGGCACTCAATCATGCTGCCAACGAGCACATGGACCGCCTTCCATGCCTTAGCCTGCATGCATCTGTGCACTTCTATCGCATCGCTGTCCAGCGAGTTCCGAAACTCCTCATCGCTGATGAAATCAAATCTTCCCACGACTAAATCACCGATTCCTCAAGCTGCGACACTGTCTATCGGTTGGGTCATCGCGAATTGCGCATCCTCATTGAGAGGCATCCGGACAAGTACATCTCGGTCTTTGCGCTGTGCGCGCGGCGCCTATCGAACAAGCGCGACATATAGTCCGAGTGTATTCACGCCGCGTTACCACTCACCTATACATCTACGAGGGGGGCAATGCAAGGAACAAAAGTCCAGCTGACAGCCACGGCAGGTTTTTCTGGTCCGCCGACCGACGGATTCGTAATCCGTCAGGCGACGGACGGCCTTGAAAAAGCCCACGGCTTGTCCGCCGCCGGCGGGCACAAAACCCGTGCCGTGGCTAGTCGCTCGCTTTTCGTTCCCCAGGGTTTAGAGCCGCAGAGTTGAAAACCAACTCTGCGCTACCTTGCTCGCCCTGCCGCCCGAGCGCCATGAGGACCGTCCCGTCAGGATCGAACGCGTAAACGTGCTGCCCGACCGCGTCGGCAACCCAAACGCGGTCCTTGGCGTCCACGGTGATCCCGATGGGCATCCGCAAACGCACTTGCGTGCCGCGACCGATGTAGTTCACCTGTTGGTTGTCGCGGTCAAAGACGAAGACCGGGCCCTGGCCGCTGTCCGTGACGTAAATCCGGTCGTGGGAATCCGTGGCGATCCCGTAAGGCTTGATAAACGCCGGCTTGAACTCCCGCTTCTCAATGCCCGCCAGCCGGTCCAGGAAACCAGAATTCTTCGCCGGCTCCACATCGGCCGCGCCGTAGTTGGCGCCCACGAACTTGATGCGAGGCTTTTCCGGCGGCAGGGGCCAAACCAGCGTCGGCGTTTTCGACGCCCTTGGGTTCTTCTTCGCGCCCGCGAGCGCCAGGCCGGGGAGAACCAGCAGCACGATCAGGCTCAGCCCGACCACGAGCTTTTCATTGCGAATGGGCAAGGTGTTTCGGGGCACCTCCATCCATCCTATTGATGACATTCTCCGCAGAGTCCCGTACTGCTCTTGATGTCGGGTGGAAGGAGGTTCGCGACGGTCGAACTGTGCGGGGTGTGGCAGCTCAGGCAACTGAGCGGTGCGTCTTTCTGGCGCGGGTCTTTGCCGGCGACCGGATGGCCCAGGATGGGGTGGCCGCGCGTCCCACTCCGGTCCAGGCCGATCTTCGGGGACTGGCGGTAGTCCGTGAAACTCAGGGTCTGGCCACCCAGCATCGAAACCTTCTGAGCGTCCTTGTTGATCTTCACGTCGGGCTGGTTCACGCCGTGGCAGCTCAAGCAGAGAGTATTGGTCTCGGCACGCAACTGGCTTGGGAAGCTGCTCATGTGCGGGTTATGGCAGAGCATACATTGCCCGGCTTTGTACGGGCCGTGCAGGACCGGCTCTGGCTTGATCTCGTGGCACCTGGCGCAAAGTTCGCCTCCTGTCGCTAAGAGCGTGATCGTGGTCTTGCTGTTTTGAGAAGCCGCTTGGTGGCAGCTCTCGCAGCCTGAGGTCACCGCAGTGTGGACAAACTTCCCCTCCTTCTTGTCAGGGTGACAGGTCAGGCAGGTCTCGGACTTAATGTCCTTCGGCTCGATGAAGGGATGTTCCGTGGTCACTTGAGACAAGACTGTTCTGGTCAAGCCAAAGAGCAGTGTAGCCGATAAGAGCAGAAGAGGCAGGGCAGTTTTGTCTGAAAGCTTGACTGGCGAAGCTGGCTCAATTCTGTCCATGGACACAAAGACCGCCCTCGTTTGGCTGGACAGTGCAACAATGTCTCCATCCCTATTGTCAGCCACCGAATTTGTGAACGCTATCCACATGAATCTGCATCTCTTAGGGGGGCAAGATGGCAGCCTCTCAAATCCCCTGTAAAAAATATGAACACCCTGCGTGAATTCCCGCAATACGCTCCCAAGGCCCAGGTGGCGATGTGGGGACAGGAACCACTGCACCGTCTTAGAGCCTAGCCCTTGGCATGAGCTTGCTTGAGCTTTGTCAGTCCCCATGGCAAACCCGGCTAGTTTCGGAAGCATCGAACAGTGAGGTAGCCAAGTCAGCCAAATGCTCGCTTGGACAAACTGAGCTATAATGAGTCAGGGGAAGAAACGCGAGTGAAGCGACTGACTTACATCTTGCTGGCGGCATTGGTCCTGGAGTGGACGGGACCGAGGCTCCTGTGCTCTCCCGGAGCACAGCCCTCACACCGCTGCTGCCCCCCAGGCCAGAAGGCTCCACGCCAGAGTCCAGCATCTGTCCCCGCCTGCTGCCAGCTTTCCACGGTCCCAAATCCGGCAACGGTCGCCCCGGCTTCGAGGGCCAGCGATGCGGCCAGCGTTTCAGCCGCAATTGAGAACGGAAGGCCCCTACGGCCACGTGATATACAATCCTCGGCCGCGGTCAGCCGGGTCATCCGCTCGCAGGGGATCTCTCCTCCCCTGAATCCTCTCCTCCAGACCTGTCTGCTGCTGATATAGTTCCCCATCCCAAGATCCTTGCGTGTTCTCCGGATTTCTTCCGGCCGGAAGAAACCACCGGCAAGACTTCATGCGCACGGCTCGCTCGCCGCAAGCTGCCTCTTCCGGCGGCGAGGGATGGAGAAACCCAATGTCTCTCAGCAAAACCCTGTGGTTACTGACCCTCAGCGTCTGCCTGCCCTTGCAGGCTCAGGACTCGGGCGCAAGAACCCAGACGCCCGCGACAGCGCTGGTCCTCCAGCTCAACGAACTTGTCCGCGATGCCCTGGAACGGAATCCGGAAATTCAGGCGGCTCAGCGCAGCGTGGACGCCCAGCAGGCACGCATTCCTCAGGCCAAGGCCTGGCCCGACCCGATGATTTCGGTGGGCTACGCCGGCAACGTCGTGCCCCCCTTCACGGTGATGCGGGGTGACCCCTCGAGCGCGCGGCAAATCATGGCCGAGCAGGAGATCCCGTTTCCCGGCAAGACGCGTCTGCGCGGCCAGATTGCCGCACGCGAGGCCGAGGCGGGGTCGCACAGTGTGGACGACGCGGCGCGACGCGTCGCCACCGAGGTGAAAGAAGCCTATTTCGAGCTCTACTACACCGACCAGGGGCTGGAGACTCTACGCAAGGATCGCGACATCCTCGAGAAACTCGCCAAGGTGGCGGAGATCCGCTACTCGGTCGGCAAGGTTGCACAGCAGGATATTCTGCGGGCGCAGGTGGAGCTTTCGCGGCTCACGGAGCGCGAGACGCTGCTTGAAGAGACGCGGCGGACGCTCGAGGCGCAGCTCAACAGCCTGCGGGATCGGCCGGTCGATACGCCGCTCGGCGCGACCGCCGAGGTCCGGGAAAGTCCGCTCGTGCAGACGGTAGATGAACTGCAGGCCGCGGCCGAATCCGGCTTCCCCGCCCTCAAGCGCCAGCAAACGCTGATCGAAAGCAACCGCCTGGCCGTGGACCTGGCGCGGAAGGATGTAAAGCCGAACTTCAGCATCGGCTACACGTACATGCAGCGCCTGGGAATGCCCGATATGTACGGCCTTACCTTTTCCACCAGCCTGCCCATCTTTCGCCACTCGAAGCAAGACCAAGCCATCCGCGAGGCGGCGGAGAACCTGGCTTCCGCGCGCCGCATGGAGCAGAACGAACTCACCGTGCTGCGCTACCGCGTCAAGCAGCAATATCTCCAGGCGCAGGCCGCCGATCGCCTCCTGCAGCTTTACTCGCAGGGCATCGTGCCGCAATCGCGGCTGACTCTGGAGTCGTCGCTAGCGAGCTACGAGACCGGCGCCACCGACTTCCAGACGGTGCTCGGCAATTTCACGACGATTCTCGACTACGAACTCGGCTATCACCAGCAACTCGCCACGCATGAAAAAGCCTTGGCGGGGCTCGAAGAATTGACAGGATTGGAACTGATCAAGTAGGGGCGCGGCTTGCCACGCCCTCACCCGAAGTATGCGGAGAGGTCAACAATGAGAACATCGAAAAAGAAAACCTTGATTGCTATCGCAGTTTTCGCCGCGATTTCCGCGGGCATTGCGCTGGTCTGGCGCCCCGTGGCCGAAAGACTCGGGGGGTGGACACAGCCGTCAACTGCCGCCGCTGCACCGGCCGCGACTTCGACCGAGCGCAAGATCCTCTACTACGAGGATCCCATGCATCCCTGGTATCGCTCCGACAAGCCGGGGATTGCTCCCGATTGCGGCATGAAGCTCGTGCCGGTCTACGCCGACGAAGCGGGCGCCGCCGCGCCGACCACGCCCGGCACCGTGCAAATCAGTACCGCGCGCCAGCAACTCATCGGCGTGACCAGCCAAGGCGCGAAGTATCGGACACTCGACAAGACCATCCGCACCGTGGGCCGCGTGGCGCTGGACGAGGAGCGCCTCGCCAATGTCCACGTCAAGGTCAATGGGTGGATCCAGAAGGTCTTCGTCGATTACACCTTCCAGCACGTCAAGAAGGGGGATCCGCTGTTCACCTTGTACAGCCCCGAGCTCCTGGCGACCGAGCAGGAGTATCTGCTGGCGCTCAAGGCCGACCGCGAACTCGGCACAAGCTCGTTTGCGGAAGTTGCCGCCGGCGGGAAGGACCTGCTGGATGCCGCACGGCGCCGACTCGAGCTGTGGGATCTGACCGACGAACAAATCCGCGAACTGGAGCAGACAGGCAAGCCGCAGCGGGAGATCACCTACTACTCGCCCGCCAGCGGCGAGGTGCTGGAGCGCAAGGGGTTTCCCAACCAGTATGTGACCCCTGACACCGAAATCTACAAGCTCGCCGACCACAGCGTCGTTTGGGTCTATGCCGATATCTACGAGCCGGAAATGCCCCTCGTCGAACTGGGTCAGGAGGCGACCCTCACCGCCGAAGCCCTCCCGGGGCAGAAGCTCACGGGCCGCATCACCTTCATCCAACCGCACTTGAGCGGCGAAACGCGCACCCTGCCCGTTCGGATGGATTTTCCCAATCCCGATCTGAAGCTCAAGCCGGAAATGTTCGTGAACGTCGAGCTGCACCGCTCGCTCGGCCGGCAACTGACGGTGCCGATCGACGCGGTGCTCGATTCCGGCGATCGGCAGCGCGTGTTTATCGACCGGGGCGATGGCTACTTCACCCCGCGCGAGGTGAAGATCGGCGGGCGCACCGAAGACTACGTCGCCATCACCAGCGGACTGCGTGCGGGCGAAAAGGTCGTGACCCGCGCCAACTTCCTGATCGATTCGGAAAGCAATCTGCGCCAGGCCGTCACCGGCATGGCGGAAATGCCGGGGATGAAACAAGCGCCGGCGGCGACCGCCGGGAATGAACATCAGCATTGAAGAGTAGCGCCGGGCTTCAGCCCGGCACCCTGCCGCCCTGAAGGGCGGCGCTACGGGAGCGTCAAGTAGCGCCGGCATCTTGCCGGCATCGGAAAACGCCGCCGGGACGGGGGCGCTACGAGGAATCCAATCATGATTCATCGCATCATCGAATTCAGCGCGAGGAACAAATTCGTCGTCTTCCTGTTCGTGGCCGCGGCGTGTGTGGGAGGTTGGTGGTCGCTCAACAACGTGCCGCTCGACGCCATCCCCGACCTCTCGGACACGCAGGTGATCATCTACTCGCGCTGGGACCGCAGCCCGGACATTGTCGAAGACCA
>JAIQGB010000427.1 GCA_020072905.1 Terriglobia bacterium
TTCGGCATGCAGTTCCGGGCGGAGTTCTTCAACCTCTTCAACCGTGTCAACCTCCTTCCGCCCACGTCGAATCTTACTTCCGGCCTGTTCGGACTGGCGACGTCGGCCGCCGATCCGCGCGTGATCCAGTTCGGATTGAGGTTAAACTACTAGGCCGGGAATTGGTGAGTAGGCAAGAATGTTGGGGGGACGCGCCAGCGTTCCCCCTTTTTCTTTTTGGAGCGCCGCTATCGGAGGGTTGACGGCAAGCTTCACGGCGGGAACATCTGGCGGTATTGCTGGCAAAGCGAGGCGTTTTGTTGGCAGACTTTTTGAAATTGCCGTGAGGCGTTTGTGCGGTCGTTCATCTTGAGATACGCGAAGGCGAGATTCAAACGCGCCGGGGTGTAGTCCTCCTTCATCTTCAGTGCTTTCTCATACCAACTGATCCCTTCTTTCGGCTGCCCGGTATTGGCCAGCGCCGTCCCCAGATAATTGGCGAGGACGGGATCCTCCAGCCCAAGCTGCGCAGCGCGCTGGAGCGGGCCTAGGGCCTCCCCATAGCGCTGCATTTCGACCAGCACAATTCCCAACTGCTGCTGGGAAGGCGCATAGTTCGGTTTCTCCTCGACAGCACGCAGGAAGTTGCGCCGCGCCTGCTCGAGGTTGTGCTCTCGGAGCGCGACAAGGCCGAGCCCGTGGTAAGCCAGGAAATTGTGCGGGTTCTGGTGTAATGCCAGCTCGAGCATCGCCTTGGCCTGTTCACTCTTACTCAGCGCGAGGTACGCGCGCGCCAGGCCCATCACGGCCTGGCTGAAAGACGGATTCAGCTTCAAACAAGCAAGGAATGAGCCCTCAGCGTCCTGCCAGCGCTCTCGACGCGAGGCGTTTTCTCCCCGCATGAAGGGGATCAGGTAAAGCTTGGGCTCCTCTGAGGTGAGGCTCGCCAGCAAGGAGTCGGAAGCTGCGAAGCGGCCTTGGGACGCCAGGTCCGTGGCGCGCAGGATGGACTTGAAAACCTTCAACCGGTCTTTGGGGTCGGCAAGCCCACTCGTGGGCACACTCGCCGTGGCCGGTGCCGAATAGGCGAGATAGCCGAGCGACTTCAATTTCTCGAGCGTCTCTGGCGGGAGGGGTGGCCCTTTGGGCGCAGACACTTGAGCCGCATAACGGCGTTCGAAATCGCGCAACTGGTTGCGCAGGGCTTCGGCATCCGCGCGGCGCTGGCTGTATAGGTCGCGCGTTTCCGTGGGGTCCGCGGCGAGATCGTAAATCTCCGGCCGCGGCGCCTCTATGAAGTGGTAGCGGAGTGTGGTGAGCGAGCGCAGCGGGCTCCAGCCAAAGGAATTGAACGGATAATACGTCTCGGCGTACACCGGCCGGTTAGCCGCCATGCCCCGGCCGAGGATCAGTGACGCCAGGCTCGAGCCCTGGAACTGCTGGCGGATCGGGTCGCGCAGCCAGAGCAAATCGAGCAGAGTGGGCGCCACGTCAATGGTTCCGACCGGCCCCGGGATCACGCGGGGCGGAGCCAGCCCACGCGGCAGCTTGAAGATCAGGGGCACGTGCAGGGTGGAATTGTAGACAAAGAACCCGTGCTCATCCTCCCCGTGTTCTCCCAGCGATTCGCCGTGGTCGCTGACGAGAACGATCAGCGCGCGGTCGTAGAGGCCGCGCTTCTGCAGCTCAGCAAAGAGCCGGGCAAGCTGGCTGTCCGTGTAGGCGACTTCGCCGTCGTAGAGCCGGCCGGCGTAGCGGGTGTGGAAAGGCTCCGGCGGATTGTAGTCGCTGTGCGGGTCGTAGAGGTGCAACCAGACGAAGAACGGCCGCCCGGCCTCCGGCCCCGACCCGCGGTTGCCGAGCCAGGCCAGCAGACGGTCAATGGTTTCATCCGCGCGCCGCTGGATGTTGCCGGGACTCCGGGTCTCGAACTGCCGCGGGTCGAAGTGGTCGTCGTAGGTATCGAATCCGCGCCCGAACCCCCAGGTGGAATCAAGCACAAAGGCGCTGACGAACGCCGCCGTCTGGTAGCCCTGGCGCTTGAACGCTTCGGCAAGGAGGCTGATGCCGGGCGGAATGCCGTGGCTCGTGAAGTCCCGCACGCCGTTGTACATCGGATAGGTGCCGGTCAGGATGACGGCGTGGGACGGCAGCGTAATGGGCACCTGCGCGAGGGCGTCCTCAAAACGCGCGCCCTCGGCGGCGAGCGCGTCCATGGCAGGCGTCTCCACGCGGCGCCCGCCGTAGCAGCCCAGACGGTCGGCGCGCAGCGTGTCGACGGTGATGAGCAGGACAGAGGTGGAGCTCCCTGGGCCGGGCGCGGGCGCCTGTCCGCCGGCCACGGTCGTGAGACAGGCGATCGCCCAAAACAGGAGACAAAACTGGAAACGTCGAATCACGGTGGCAGCCGTTACGGTGCGATCTCCTTTCGAAGGTGTTTAGCGACCTCCTCGATGCGCTTCAACTGTTCCGGCAGGACCTTGGTGAAAAGGAAGTTTCTCAATGGATACCCTCCTGCGCCGCGCCGCCTCCGCGACGCTCACGGAGCTTTCGCGCGCTCAAACTCCTTTTGGGCGTCGGCGGTTCGGCCCAATGCCTGGTAGGCGAGACCCAGACTGTGCCGCGCCCGCCTGGATCGCGGGTCAAGCTCCACGGCGCGTTCGAGCTCCTTCGCAGCTTCGTTCGGCTTCCCTTGCCGCAAGTAGCCTTCGCCGACCGCCGCGTGCGCCGGCGCGAAATCGGGGTTCAGGGCAACGGTGCGCTGGAATTCCCGGAAGGCCTCATCGTAGTGGCGCTTCTTCAGATGGACGATCCCCAATTCGAAGGCCGCGGAAAAGTTTGTTGGGTCGAGCTCGATGGCGCGCGCCAGAGACCCGGCGGCGCCGTCCAGGTCACCAGTCTCCGCCTGTGTCACGCCGAGATAGTAGAGGGCGAGCGAGAAGTCAGGATTCACTTTGAGCGCCGCGCGGAAATGCTCGAGGGCTTTGGGGAGGTCGCGCAAGCTTTGATAATTGAGGTCCATCATATAGTTGATGGTCGGAGAATCCGGCTCAGCCTTTGACGCCTCGGCCAGCTTGCGCAATGACTCCTGGTATTGCCCGCGCTGGCCGTCAGCCATCGCTTCGGAGACCAGCTCGTACGTCTGGATGCGGTCTTTGCGATCCCACGGGGAGAGGTACACCCCCGGCTTCAGACCTTCGGCGCGGCACGCGTCGACGAACTCGCGCACGAGATCGCCGCGGCCGCCGCGCCAGGGGCTCCGGGCGACCGAGTGATCCGTCGTCTTCGAGGGCCACAGACAGAATCCGTCGTGGTGCTTCGCGGTGCGTACGATATTCAGCTCCACCTGCGTGAGCAGGGTGTCGTAGTGATCGATGAGCGCCAGGTCCATCGCGATGCTGGCGCGCACGCTGGGGTCGGGGAAGCGCTCGGCCACGCCCACGCGATTG
>JAIQGB010000029.1 GCA_020072905.1 Terriglobia bacterium
TGGTGAAGACCACGGCGGCGGAAATGGAATTGAGCAGCAGCTTGACGTTGCCGAGCATCGAGACGAAGCTGAGGTTGAAGGCCTGCTCGGTTTCAGTCTTCGTCTCAGCGTCTGAGTTGTGGAAGGTGCGATCGATCGCATCCATCAAGCGCGGGACGTCCTCGGGGGTCGCGGCCTTGACGGCGAACGTTCCCACTTGATTGCGGCGGCTCAGCGCTTCGTTGAAGTAATCCCAGTGGAAGAAAAACACGCGCTCCTGCGATTCGTCGTCGCAGGTAAAGACCGCGCGAATGGTGAGCTCGGGATCGATCGGCCAGATGGTGCCCTTGAGCGTGACGCGATCGCCGAGTTTCCAGTGGTATTGCTCCATCAGCGCCCGGCCCACCAGGGCGGCGATGCGCTCGCGCTTGAAGGCCTCGAGCTGGTCGGGCGGGATGCGGTATTCGTCGTGGGTTTTTTCGAGGTCGTCGGCATCCACCGCAAAGTTGGCGAAGAAATTCCGTTCGTCGATGTAAAGCCCGCCAAACCACGTCCAGCCACTCACTGCCTTCACGCCGGGTAGCGCTTCGATGCGCTGCTTGTAGGCGACCGGCAACGGCTGCCCGAGCCCCGTAGCGTGATGCACGACGAGGCGCAGGTGGCCGCTTCCCGAGCCCTTCCCCAGCGAGTCGAGCCGGGTCAGGATGGCTTGCAGGGTGCTCACCAGGAAAATCGAGACCGTGATGCTGAGGATGGTCAGCACGCTCCGGCGGGGGTTGCGAATCGCATTCTTCCAGATCAGACGCAACAACTGCATATAAATTCTCTCCCGGCGCCCGCCTTTCGTGGCGCAGAATGCGGATGTTTTCAGGATGCCCCCAAGCATTCTATCATGAATGTTGCGGGGGCCTACGCAACCGGCGCGGCGACAGGACCGCCTAGGAGGGGACAATGCCCATCAAGCTGAAGCGAGCATATGAAAAGCCAAGCGCGGGGGACGGATTCCGAGTGCTCGTGGACGGCCTCTGGCCACGCGGGATGAAGAAGGGGGAGCTGCAGGCCGGGCAGTGGATGCGGGAGATCGCTCCCTCGGCGAGCTTGCGGAAGTGGTATGGCCATCGGCCCGAGCGCTGGGAGGACTTCCGCCGCAAGTACCGCGCCGAACTGGCCAAGGCGCCCCGCAAGTCCCTGCTCGATGAGTTGGTTGCTCGCGCCCGCCGCGAGACCGTCACCCTTGTTTTCGCCGCCCGCGATGGCGACCATTCGAACGCTGCCGTCGTCGCGGAAATGGTCCACGAGCGCCTTTACCGGCGGTCTATCGCCAGCGGCGCTTGATCCACGGCCTGATGGGCACTCACCCACGCCTTGGGAAGGAGAGGTCGACCGCTGCGAATGTCGCGGCAGACTCACGGTACAGGCCAGCGTCAGGCCCGAGTGAGAAAGATCGGCAAGCCCACCTTGTGTGAATAGTTGGGGCGGCAGCGCCGGGTGTTGTACATGGTCTCGACGTCCACCTTGCGCGGCCCCAGCTTGGGATCGGGAATCGGCACGGCGGCGTAGCAGCCCTGGGAGATGGCCATCATCACGCCGTGCTCGCCCTTTTCGATGCCGTCCATGGCCATGCCGGCGAATGTGGCGGCCACCATCTTGTCCACGAAGTCCGGGCTGCCGCTGCGCAGGTCGTAGGTCAGGTCGCTGACGATAGTTTCTTCGCGCGTGGCCTTCTTGATTTCGTCGCTCAGGTCCTCGCCCACGTTGGCCTTCTTGCGGTGGCCGAACGCGTCCGCCTCGCCGTACTCGCGAAGTTGGTATCCCTCCCACTGGGCGCCTTCCGAGAGGATGACCAGCGCGTAATGGCTGGGGTTGAGTTTCTTGTCCTTCATTAGCAGTTCGATCAGGAGCTTCAGGTCAAACTTGTATTCCGGAATGCAGCACCGCAAGGAGGTGACGTAGGCGGTGTAAAGTGCCGTGTAGCCGGCGTCGCGCCCGAAAATGCGGAAGACGCCGATGCGCTCGTGTGAGCCCACGGTGGTGCGCTGCCGGTCGATGGCTTCCATGGCGCGCGTGATAGCGGTGGAGAACCCGATGCAGTACTCGGTGTTCCGCACGTCGTTGTCCATGGTCTTGGGAATGGCGATGACGTTCACGCCTTCCTTATCCAGGCGCGCCGCGTAGCTCAGCGTGTCGTCGCCGCCGATAGCGATCAGGTAGTCGAGGCCCAAGCTGGCGACGTTCTTCATCACCTGCGAAGTGACGTCGTAAACGATCGACGTCTCGCCTTTCTTGGTGGTTTCCGACTTCGGGAAGTCGCCACCCTCGCAGGCGGGTGGTAGCTTCTTCATCTTGCCCGGGTTGGTGCGCGTGGTGTGCAGAAACGTGCCGCCCGTGCGGTCGATGGTGCGGGTGTTTTCGCGGTTCAGGGGAAGAATGTAGCGCGCTCGGCTGGCCGGATCTTCCAGGTTGACGTGCGTCAGACCTTCCCAGCCGCGCCGAATGCCGGTGACCTCGCAGCCGATTTCGCCTCCCCGATACACAACGGTCTTGATGACGGAGTTCAGGCCGGGTACGTCTCCGCCCCCGGTTAGAATGCCGATTCGCTTCGCAGCCATGAGTGCTCCTTGAAGAGGGAATTCAACGTCCAGCCCAGGACTTCGAATCCTGGAAGCTGTGAGTTTACACCGAAAAGGCCCGTGTCAGGAATCACGTGCTCGTGATTAGGAGACAGAGGACCGGAGACAGCAGGCAGCGCAGACCCTCAATGCACGGCCATGGGGCCTGCGGGGTGGGGCTTGGCGGTTTTCATGAAGAACATCAGCGGAATCATGGCAAGGAAGGTGAGGCCAAGCAGCCAGAAGGTATCGACAAACGCCTGCATGGTGGCCTGGCGGACCAAGTTGCCGTAGATAAGTCCCTGGGCCTGGTGGAGCGCCTGCGTGGGGCTCGACCCCTGCTGCATCAGGAAGTGGCTAGCGCCCGAAATCGCTGACTGGTAAGGCAGGTCGAGCGGCGTCACGTGGCTGACCAGGATTTGTTGATGCACTTGTGCCCGGCGCGCCAGCATGGTGGTGACGTTGGCGATGCCGACGCTGCCGCCGATGTTCCGCGCCAGGTTGATGAGGCCCGTGGCGTTGTTCATCTTCTCTTTGGGAATGTAGTAGAACGCCATGACGTTAATGGGCACAAACAGAAAGGCCATGCCCATGCGGGAAATCGTCCAGGCATCTAAGGCGGTCCAGAAATCGATGTCGAGATTGAAATTCGCCATGCGGAGCAGCGCGACGCCGGTAATCGCCAGTCCTATCGCCACCAGCCATCGCGCCTCAACCTTTTGGGTCAACCGTCCCACAATGGGCAACGCCAAGAGCGTCACCAATCCGCCTGGGGAGAGGACCAACCCGCTCAGCATCGCGGTATAACCCATCAAGGTTTGCAGGAAGATAGGGAGGAGCACAGTGCTGCCGTAGAGGACGAAGCCCAGCATGAACATGGTGAAGGTGGCGATGGCAAAGTTGCGCTCCTTGAGCATGCGGAAATCGACGATGGGATCTTTTTTGGAGAGTTCCCACAGGAGCGCTCCCACCAGCCCCACGACGGCGAGAACTGAGCACCAGACGATGAAGTTGGAGCCGAACCAGTCCTCGCGCTGGCCCTTGTCGAGCACGACCTGGAGGAACCCCAGCCCGACGGCCAGGAATCCGAGGCCCGCGTAGTCGATCTTCAGCCCCTTGAGTTGCCGGCGCACCAAGTACGGTGGGTCGTGGATGAGCAGGGAAGTCATCAGCAGCGAGAGGATGCCGACCGGGATGTTGATGAAGAAGATCCAGTGCCAACTGTAGTCGTCGGTGATCCAGCCACCGAGCGTAGGCCCGATGATGGGCGCCACAACCACCCCCATTCCGTACAGCGCCATCGCCATGCCTTGCTTGTTCTTGGGGAAACTCTCCACGAGGATGGCCTGCGAAATGGGCTGCAACGCGCCGCCGCCCGCGCCCTGCAAGATCCGGAAGAGCACCAGCAGGCCGAGGCTGGGCGCCATCCCGCAAAGAAACGAGCTGACGACGAATATCCCCACGCAGGTCATGTAAAAGCGCTTGCGGCCGAAGAGCGAGGAGAGCCAGCCGGTGAGCGGCAGGACGATGGCGTTGGAGACCAGGTAGGAGGTCAGCACCCAGGTGCTCTCGTCTACGCCCGCCGAGAGGTCGCCGGCAATGTGCGGCAGCGCGACGTTGGCGACGCTCGTGTCGAGCACTTCCATGAACGTCGCCAGCATCACCGTGAGCGCGATCACCCACGGATTGATCTGCCCGTCTTTGCGAACTCGCGAGAGAAACCAGTCCATTTCTTAGCCAAGAACTGTTTGCCCTGACAATTTCCTATTGCGCATCCATCAATGTCGAGGCGATGGATGCGCCACCCCGTTCACTTCCAGGCGGAGGAACGCGCCAAGCATAAGCATCACGGCCCTCAGCCGCAGCGTTGCGCCGCCGTGGGATGAATCGCACTCACCCCTCATGGCGCTCACCTCGGTCGGGAGAGGCAAGTCTTTCCCAGTCCAGGCCTATGGCGGTGAGAATAGTGGAAACGACCACTTGCTCCCCCTGGCTTGAGGAAAGCATCAGGTGGTAGAGATGGCGATTCGTCCAGTCCTGATCGTAGAAACGGCGAACGTACGCGGCACGTTCGCGGTCCCGGACGTCCAGGGCCTCCCCGGCCTCGGCCAGGATCGCATGGCGCTGTCGAACGCGGCGCAGTCTTTCCTCGCGCGGGGCGTAGATGAACACATGGAACGTGTCACTCCGCCGCTGAAGGATGCATTGGCTGGCCCTCCCGACAATGACGCAGTTACCGATGGCCGCGGCCTCCTCGATGAGGCCTTGCGTCAGAGAGGCCACCGTGTTCGCATCGAACACATCGAAGCTTGGCCCCGGGAGGGCGCCCCGCAATCCTCCCCCCTGCCAGAAGGCTCTGGCCAGGCGGTCGAACCACGGATCGGGGCGTTCGTCGTAGGCTTGCGCGACGCTGGGTTCAACGCGGGCGGCTTGGGCGATCTTCTCCACCAGGCAACGGTCCAACAGCTTCCAGCCGAGACGGTCGGCGAGCAATTGAGCGATGCTTCCGCCGCCACTGCCGTACTCCCTCGCTACTGTCACAACGCGGAACATAATTCCCTCTACTTGGTGAGGATGGTCGCTACAACGTTCATGCCCGGCCGGAGAATCGCCTTCTCGGGTGGGATCGGGTCGAGCACGATCTTGACGGGTATGCGCTGCACGACTTTCACGAAGTTTCCCGTGGCGTTTTCCGGGGGCAGCAGACTCAGCCGCGTGCCCGTTGCCCCGGCGATCGAATCGACGTGGCCGGGGAAGGTTTCACCGTACATATCCACGTTCACCTTCGCTTTCTGGCCCGCCCGGACATTTTCCAGTTGCGTTTCTTTGAAGTTCGCGGTCACCCAGATGTCTTGGAGGGGGATGAGAACCAGGAGCCCTTGTCCGGGCTGCACCACCTGGCCCGGTTCGACACTCTTCTTGGTTACCACGCCGTCGAGGGGGGAGGCGATAGTGGTGTAGCTCAGTTGCAGTTCTGCCGCTTCGAGATTGGCTTTCGCCTGAGCTACGGCGGCTTCGGCGGCGACCGCGTCCGCCTGGCGAATGCTCACCTGCTTATGGTTGGCCTGCGCCTGCTCGACCGAGGCGCGCGCCTGATCAACCTTGGCCTTCTTAGCCAGCATGGCAGACCTGGCAACCTCCGCGGTTTTCTGGGCTGCCGCCAGCCGCTCTTTGGCCGCGGTGAGTTCGCTTTCCGCCACCCGCGCTGCGGCGAGATAGGCATCGTATTGTTGCTGCGAGATCTCCGCCTTGGCGAGCAGCGGCTTCATGCGCGCCAGATCCGCCTGCGCGCGGTCGGAACTGGCCTGGCGCGCGTCCACGTTGGCGCGGGCGTAGGCGAGCTCCGCCGTCGAGGCCTGCTCGTAGACGCCTTGCTTCTCCTCGAACTCCGCCTGCGCGGCGGCGAGCTGCGCCTCCGCGCCGGAGGTTCCGCTGGCAGTCGTCTCTTGCGTCCAGGGCACGCCGACGTTCGCCGCTTGCGCCTGGCCTTCGGCAAGCGCCAGTGCCGCCTTCGCCTGATCCACCTTCGCCTGGTAATCGCGCGCGTCGATGCGCACGAGCACCTGGCCAGCCTTCACATGCTGGTTGTCATTCACCAATACCTCCGCGACGTTGCCGTAGATCTTGGAGGCGACTGGAGTGATGTGCCCGTCCACTTGCGCGTCGTCGGTGGAGACGCGGCCGTGGTAGTAGTAAATCAGCCCGAGTGTTCCGAGGGCGACGATCACAGCGGCGCCGAGCACCTTTCGTCGGAAGCGTGGGCTGGCCCAGCGCTCCGTCAAGCCGTTCCGGCTGGGAGCCGGTTCCGCCGCTGAGGCAGCAATTCCCTTCAATTCCTTTTCGACTTCTGCGATGTTCGGATCCATGAGCGGCACCCTCACTTCGAATAGAGCGATTCGATCTGGCCCGTCGCGTGCGCCAGGTCGGCGCGCGACTGGTTATAGCGATAGAGCGCGCCAATTTGATTATCGTTGGCACGCGCAAAAGCGTCCTGCGCGGTGACCACTTCGATGTTGTTGGCCACACCCGCCTGGAAGCGGTCGCGCGCCTGGCTCACCTCTTCTTCCGCCAGCTTGACTCCCAGGTTGGCCACGTCCACCTCGTGGCGCGCGGATTCCAGTTGCGCGAGCGCTGTTTTAACTTCGAGCGCGATCTGGTTCCGCTGCTCTTCCACTTCCTGGGCGACCTTCTTCAATTCCAGGTCCGCTTTGGTCGTCTCGGCGTGGATCTTGCCGCCGGTAAAGAGCGGCACGTCTAGCGTGACCTGGAACTGGTAAGCGGGGATCGCCGAGGGCAGCGAGAGCCCCTGGTATCCCCAGCTTCCGTTCAGCAGAATATTCGGCAGGCGCGAATCCCCGGCCGCTTTCCTTTGCGCCAGAACGATCTGCTCCCGCGCCGCGAGCGTTTTCATTTCGGGGCGCGTGCTGTAAGCCTGCTCGAGGCTCTGGCTGGCTCCGAATTCCGGAGTCTGGAAGAAACTGACCTGGTCGGCCAATTGCAGTGGCTGGCTGGGGTCCACGTTCAGAAGGCGGGCCAGACCGTAAAGCGAAGTCGCCTGTTGCGTCTCGGCGACGATCAGCCGTTGTTTTTCGTTCTGAAGCTGCACGTTGGCGCGCAACGTGTCGAGGCCCGTGCCCACGCCGTGCTGCTGCAAGTCCGCGGCCTGGTCGTAGAGTGCCTGGGCGAGGTCCACGCGCGACTGCGCGGCGCGCACATTGGCCGCCGCCCGCAAGCTTCCCAGGTATTGCGAAACCACCAGGAGGACGATTTGCTCGCGCACTCCCATCTCCTGAGCCGCCGTGGCGTTGACGCTTTGACGCGCCGCCTGCAGACGCCGCCAAAGGGTCAAATCGAAGAGCGGCATCGAAAAACCGGGGCCCGCCTGAAAGGTCTGAAACGGTCCGGCGTGGTGGGGCGAGCCGGGGAAACCGTGGCCGATGAACGCGTCCAGGTTGAAGCGCTGGACCTTGTCGTAGGTTTCGAACCCAATTTGCGGCAACAGCGCGGCCCGCGCGCTCACTCGATCCTCTCTGCTCTGCGCGAGGTCGAGGTTGGCGATTTGGACCTGGGGGTTTTGTTTCAACACGAGTTGGACGGCTTCACGCAGGGTCAGCCGTAGCGGCGGCTTCTCCTGGGCGTTGAGGTTCGTCCGGAAGAGGAGCAAGGGCAAAACGATCAGCGCGAGCGCTTTCACGATCGGAGCTTTCGAAGGCCGTATCCCCCCTGGCTTCCCGGCCCCGGTAATCTCCTCAATGACCGACTTGGTCATCAGGCCCGTGCCGACGAGTCTTCCCCCCGCCTGATGGATCCAGCCGAGCAATTCCTTTCCCTGCGCATCGATGAAGGTCAGGCCGCTGAGATCAACCACCAGAGATTGACTGCGGGAGACGGCCGAGTTGGCTAGCCAGCAATCGCGGAATTCCTCCAGCCAAGGTCCTGCCAGCTTACCCTCGACCTTCAGCCGGATTTCCTGGCCTACGGTTTCCTTTGTGACCTTGAGCATGGCGTCGTTCCCCCCTCGTTGATTCTGCAAAGGCAAACACCCTTCCATTGAGCCGAGATTTCGTGTAACGTGCAAGCATAATTAAATCAGCATATTGTAGCGATTTATAGGATTGTCTCTGATTTCGCTAATCAGTCCGATGCCGAAATATCGGCACGTGCCGATATTTCGGCACTAGTCGTGGAGGGAAATACCGAGCTTCTTGATGCGGGATTGGAGGGTGGTTCTCCTTAGTCCCAGGCGAGCGGCGGCGCCGGTTGGCCCGCCGATCACCCAATTGGTTTCGCGGAGCGCTCGAAGGATATGTTCGCGTTCGGCGGCCGCCAATGTAGAGGGAAGCGGTGAAGGGGTTTCCGGCTCGACCGTCAATTCGCCCGGTGGGATGCGGAGAACCGGCCCGCGGGCAAGGATCACGGCCCGCTCGATGAGGTTTTCCAGTTCGCGTGCGTTGCCGGGCCAGTGATACCGCGTGAGTTCTTCCATGTCTTCGCTGGGGATGGTTTCGATGGGTTTGTCGTTGCGGCGAGAGAACCTCTGCGCGAAGTAGCGGACCAGCAGCGGAATATCTTCGGGCCGCTCACGCAGAGGCGGCATGGAAATGGGGAAGACATTCAATCGGTAGAAGAGGTCGCTGCGGAACTGGCCCTCAGCGACCATCTTTGCCAGGTCACGATTCGTGGCCGCGACCACGCGGACATCGATGCGGATGGTGCGCGTGCCACCCAGCCTTTCGAATTCCTTTTCCTGCAGAACGCGTAGCAGCTTGGGCTGTAGTTCGAGGGGAATGTCCCCGACTTCATCGAGGAAAAGCGTTCCCTGGTGGGCGAGTTCGAACCGCCCAACCTTCTGCACAATGGCTCCCGTAAATGCGCCCCGTTCGTGCCCGAAGAGTTCACTTTCCAGCAGCCCGATGGGGATCGCCGCACACTTCACCTTGACGAAGGTGCGGTCGCGCCGCCGGCTCAGGTTGTGGATGGCGCGCGCGACGAGTTCCTTGCCGGTGCCCGTCTCGCCCTGAATCAGCACGGCGGAATCGGTGGGCGCCACGGTCTCCGCCTGGCTGAGGACGCGCTTGAGCGCCGTGCTTTCCCCCACGATCTCCTCGAAGTTGTGGTCGATGCGAATTTCCTCTTCGAGGTAGAGCTTCTCCTCCGCTAGCTTGTTCTTGAGCTCGGCGATCTCCTGGAAAGCCAAAGCGTTTTCGACGGCGATGGCCACCTGGTTCGCGACCTGAGCGAGCAGGTCCACGTCCTCCTGCGTAAACGCTCCTTCGCGCAGGCTGGCCAGGCTGAGTGTCCCCAGGGCTCGGTTGGAACTGTTGAGGGGGACGATGCAAGCGGACATCAGCCCCTCTTCGACAAACTTCCGGGCGATGTCAGCCTGAAAGCGGCCGTAATTGGCGGGTCCGACGAGCAGCGGCTGGCGTGTCCGGAAGACTTCCCCGGCCGCCGTGCCCTCGAGCGGGAGGAGCATCTCCTCCTGGAGGAGCCCTTTCCCCTGGGGGAAATCCAGGGCGTGCAGGCGCAATTGGTTCGATGCGGGATCGAAGAGCGAGAGGCCGGTGTACTCGTGGTGCATGACCCGCTCGACACAGGCGGCGATGGCTTTGAGGAGCTCGCGGAGGTCGAGGTTGGCCACCAGCGTGTTCGTAACTTCCAACAGCACGCGCAGCCGGTCACGCTCGCGGCTCAACTGGTGCTGGTACGACTGAGCATTTTGGAAATTCAAGGCATTGTCCACGGCCAGCGCCACCTGCGCAGCGACTCGCCCGAGGAATTCCAGATTGTCCAAGGGATACGCATCCAGCTTGATGCTTCCGAAGCCAAGCACACCCACCCGGCGGTGGGCGGTGGTAAGGGGCAGCCCGCAAAAAGATTTCACCCCGTTCTCACGCATCAGGCGGAGGATCTCCGGGAAGCGGGTTTCCTGGTCGAGGTTCTGGACGACCAGCGGTTTCTGGGTTTCGACGACGTAGCCCGCGGGCGTTCCACCCAGAGGCGTTTCCATCCCCACTTCTGCGTGGGGAGGGATCGAGCTCTCCAGTATGTGCAGGCGCATGATATCGCGCGCTGGCTCGTAAAGAATCAGGGCGAGGAAGTCAAAGATGACCACGCGGTGAAGGCGCCGGGCAAGATCCTGGAATAGGGAGGAAAGGTCCCGATGCGCGGCAATCGCCTCGGAAACCTCCAGCAAGGCGCAATACTGCTCCTTCGCCGGCGTCGCGGCGGACGGGGACTGCGCGGTTTTGTCCATCTCATCGAGCATAACATCCCGCTTCGCCGCGGCTCAAGCAACCGGATCATCTTCCAAGGCTGGAGGTCGTGGGTCAGTCCGCTGGGAAGGCATCTCCCCAACGCCATCCGACGAACTACCTGGGAACCTGATACTTAAACGCCGAACGTCGAATTGCTCCCTGCATAAGTCTCGCAGGGACCGTTATTGCTCCGCAATTCGGCCGCGTAGCACGGTGATCGACGCCTTGGGAAGCTGGTAGACCGCTTTGGTGCCGCCGGTGACCGTCGATTTTGAAGGCGGGCCGTCGGGGTCCGCCCGGCCGTTTGCTCCGTCTGCGTGCCACTGGTATTCGGCAGTTCCGAAGGTAATCCGGTCCACGCGGCCGGAGAAGAAGCGGTCGCGCCGTGTTGTGGGGTCCGCGAAGGCCACCCTCACCGCGTGGTCGTTGTCGTGATCCTTGTTGATGAGCATGACGGACCACTGCCCGTCGGGACGCTCGACGGCGTAGGCGGTGACCAGCAGATTTCCGGAGGAGTCTTTCACGTCGCTTGAGACCCTATAGAGCCGGTGGGGTTCATCGACCGGTTCGACCCACTCCTTGGTAATCAGTTGCGTGGCAAAATACTGAGCGAAATATCCCCTCAGGTGGTAATTCTGATCGACATTGAGCAGGGCGGACATCGTTCCCCACGAGTCGCAGCGACGGTTACGCCGTATGGGGGATGGCACGTAGTGGAAATAGAAGGTACCGCTCGCGCCAGCACTCATCATAGAGCCGACGTAATCGGCCAGCCAGAGCGCGCCCATCACGTCGATAACCTCCTCGGTGCCGGACATGTTTCCCTCGGTCATGAACAAGGGCAGACCGGTGGGCAAACCATCGTCTTTCCACACCTGAACGATGTGGCTGACCAGCCCCGGCTCACGGTACAGGTCGCTCCAGGGGATGTGGCACAGGTCGAAGGGGAAAGGATAGTGCTCGTAGGAGAAGAACGTGAAGTCGCTCAGCCGGCCATGGGCCTTGAGGTAATCGAGGAACCGGCCGAGCCAGGAGGCTCGCCCTTGCGCGTCCGGCCAGACCTCGACGTCTTCGTTCACTCCCTCGAAAACAGGTCCTCCCAGCTTGGCCTCGGGAACCAGCCGATGAATCGCCGTGGCGAATTGCAGGTACAGAGCCCCATAGTCTTCGGGAAGCATGTGCTGCCCATCCGCCTCTTCTCCCATCTCGATCCAAGAGATCGGATAGTGGCGTTTGTAGAGATAGGCGATTTCGGCTGCGGCATCCTCGGGCGTTGAATACAGCATCGCAATCGGCACCATGGTGGGAAGGCCGCGGGTGACCCCGCTGGCGAAGAAGAAATCGAGCCCGATCTGGTCGCCCACGTTTTCGTCCAGATCGGAAGCCGCTTGCCAGGGGTCTACCGAGGAAGGCCAGGTGACGGTTTGCTGGCGGCTCGGCACGTGCTTGACGACGTCGGTGAACTGGCCGTCGGCCGCGAGAGTCCCCACATAGAGTTCGTTGATGGCATACCCCAGGCAGTTGCGTCTGTCGGCCGAACCGTGCGTGTCGCAGGTGTTGGAAGATTCCGTCATCCAGATGCGGAGGTACTGCACGGGGATCATCCAGGAAGCCAGCTTCAGCGTGACGGTCCCGCCTTTGCCGTCAGTGGCGGCGCCCGATGGGAAAGTCTGCCACGTGCCCTTGGTAGTCCCCTCATAGAAGGGTTCCTGCTCGCCGGTCCAGAACTGCACCGCGTAACGCCGCGCGTAAGGGTTGGTCCAGGCAATCCGGAGGGCGTTGATCTCCACCTTGCGGCCCAGGTCGACCATCACCCACTGCGGGTGCAGTGAGTCGTCTTCGCCGGTGAAGTCACGGGTCAGATAGGGATTGCTCTTCCAGTACGACTGCAGGTTACCGTCCGTCAAACGGGACCAACCGTTTCCGTCACCCTGGCTGAAGCCGCGATGCGGGAGCGGGTAAGCGAAAGAGTGGCGAATCATCTCCGCCGGCTCCGCGCTACCCGTGAAGTAGCCCTCCTGCTTCTCCGCATTGCTCCAGGCGCCACGCGGGTTCCAGTGCCAGGCCTCGACCTGAAGCTCGGTGTTCTGCCGATAGCTCACGGCTTGCCATCCCGCGGAAAGCGTTTCCCTGAGGAGCGGCTTGCCCAGTACCGTTTCCGCGTTTCCGATTTTGAGCCGATTGGGGCCTTTCAGCCGATCGACGCCTGCACCGAGCGCGCGGAACGGACTGAATGAGTTCATCGCGTGTGAGGGTGCAGCGTCCACGACGATGTTCTGGGCGACCGCGGTAACTGCCGCAAAAAGGAATGTGCCCATACCAAGACAGATCCCGTTAATAGCCCTCTTCATGCCCGATGACATGACTCCCTCCTGGATAACCGCCAGCCGTCGCACGGCTGCCGGATTATGAGCCGGGACACCGAACTCCAGATCATGACGATTGTAGATTTCCAAAACGGAAATCCCCAGACTCAGCGGCGTCTGATTCTAGTACCCGAAGCGTTCTACCGCCATAGGGATTCCTGATTTGTGGCTGTTCCAGGCGGTGACGGGCGGTCAGGGTCTCGGAACTTGCTTTGATAGGTCTGCGTCCTGGCTGCTTACTGAACCGCCGCGAGCATCGCCACTGACTTCTGGCGCGATGATCCGGAGCGGGGTCCATACTACGTCGTCGAAGTCCTCCGAGTGTGCTGTGGCGAGCCGAGCAAACGTCGCAGCGCATTGCAGGTAGCGGGTAGCGCGTATCCATGCTTGGCGCCTTTTCCAAGCCTGGGTTTTTCGTCGGTCGCAAAGCCACGGTTCATCCGAAAGGCGGATCAACCGTGGCGCCGCAACTGCTTTCCTGTGCTATTCTCCTTGCTTTGTCGGTTGGCGAACGGGGCTGCTGTCTGCAACGCTGAGCAGAGCGAGGCATCTGCAGTCGGTCTCTACGCTTGGGGGAAGCAGATTCTTTTCGTCAGCTGACGGACCTACAATTACATGCCACCGAAGCGTGACTTTCTGTAGTAAGACGGCAATGGGTGAGGACAAATCATGACTGAGAACCGCATCCTGCTTTCCGAACGCGAGTTGCCCAAATCCTGGTACAACGTGCTGCCGGACCTGCCGAAGCCGCTCGCGCCGCCGCTCAATCCCGCCACCGGCCAGCCGGTCGATCCCAGCCAGCTCGCCGCCATCTTCCCGATGGCGCTCCTCGAACAGGAGGTCAGCTCGGCGCGCTCGATTCCCATTCCCGAGCCGGTGCTCGACATCCTGCGGCTGTGGCGCCCGACGCCGCTGGTGCGCGCCTTGCGGCTGGAAAAGGCGCTCGCGACGCCGGCGAAAATCTTCTACAAGAACGAGAGTGTTTCGCCGGCCGGAAGCCACAAGCCGAACACCGCGGTCGCGCAGGCCTTCTACAACCAGCAGGCAGGCATCAAGCGGCTGGCCACCGAAACGGGCGCAGGGCAGTGGGGCAGCGCGCTGGCGCTGGCCTGCAACTTCTTCGGCCTGGAATGCATGGTCTACATGGTGCGCGTCAGCTACGAGCAGAAGCCGCATCGGCGAACGATGATGGAAGCCTGGGGCGCGAAGTGCATCCCTTCGCCGAGCGACCAGACAAACGCCGGGCGGAAGATGCGCGCCGAAGACCCCGACTCACCCGGCAGCCTGGGCATTGCCATCAGCGAGGCCGTCGAGGACGCTGCGGGGCGCAAGGACACCAACTATTCGCTGGGCAGCGTGCTGAATCACGTGCTGCTTCACCAGACGGTGATTGGCCAGGAAGCGCTCGAGCAACTGAAGCGCGCGGGCGCGTTCCCCGACGTCGTGATCGGGTGCTGTGGCGGGGGAAGCAATTTCGCCGGGCTGGCGTTTCCGTTTGTGCCTTTGAAGGCGGCGGGGAAAGAAATTCGCTTGATCGCCGTCGAACCCACGGCCTGCCCGACCATGACCAAAGGCGTTTACGCTTACGACTTCGGCGACAAGAGCGGCATGACGCCGCTGCTCAAGATGGATACGCTCGGCCACGATTTCATTCCGCCGGGCATTCACGCCGGCGGGCTGCGCTATCACGGCATGGCGCCGACGGTGAGCCTGCTGCACCGCGCGGGCGTGATCGAAGCCGTGAGTTATCCGCAATTGAAATGCTTCGAAGCCGCCATCACCTTCGCGCGCGCCGAGGGGCTGATCGTCGCGCCGGAAACTTCCCACGCGGTGGCTTGCGTGATTGACGAAGCGCTGAAGGCCAAAGAAGAAGGGAAGGAGAAGACAATTCTGTTCAACCTGAGCGGCCACGGGCATTTCGATATGGCTGCCTACGACAAGTACTTCGCAAACGAGCTCGAGGATTACCACTATCCGGAAGAGAGAATTCGCGAAGCGCTCGCCCATCTGCCGAAGGCTTTTGCTTAGCGGCGGCCTTTGGGCCGAGACTCTCCAATCAAGTCTGCCCGCCTGAAGGCGGCCTCTCCAACACTTGCCCGGATGCGCCGCAGTTTATTCAGTCAAAAACCACCGTCTTGTTCCCATAGACCAGCACACGATTCTCCAGGTGGAGGCGGACGGCGCGCGCCAGCACCACCTTTTCGAGGTCCCGTCCCTTGCGAACGAGGGATTCGACCGAGTCGCGATGGCTCACGCGCACGACGTCTTGCTCGATGATGGGGCCGGCGTCCAGGTCGGCGGTGACGTAGTGGCTGGTGGCGCCAATCAACTTGACTCCTCGCCGATGAGCTTGGTGGTAGGGCTGAGAGCCCGCGAAGGCGGGCAGGAAGGAATGGTGGATGTTGATGATGCGGTTCGGATAAGCGTTGACGAAATCCGCCGTCAGGATTTGCATGTAGCGCGCCAGCACGATGAATTCGATTTCTTGGCGGCGCAGCTCTGTGATGATAAGCGCTTCCTGCGCGGCTTTGGTCTCCTTCGTGACCGGAACGACCAGGAACTCGATGCCGAAATACTCCGCCAAATGGCGCAGGTCGGGATGATTGCTGATGATGACCCGGAAGTCGGCTTTCAGCTCGCCGGAGCGGTGACGAAAGAGGATGTCGTAGAGACAATGATCGTACTTGGAAACCAGTATCGCGCTCCGCGGGACTTCATCGGAAAAGCGCAGTTCCCAATTGAGCTTGAGTTCTTGGGCCAGCGGTTCGAAGGCGTGACGAATCTCGTCGCGGCCGAGGGCAAAGCCCGCCAGGTCCCATTCGATTCTCATCAGGAAGAGCCCGGCTTCATCGTCGATGTGCTCGTCGGAGTGCAGGATGTTTCCATTGCGGCGGAAAACGAAGTCGGTGATGCGAGCCACCAGCCCCCTCTGGTCGGGGCTGGAAATCAGCAGCACCGCACTGGCCTTTGGGTCGGGCATGTTCACCTCGCGATAGTCTGAAGACGAGGCATCACCGCCGGTAGCGCTTCAGACACCTTGGGTCCGATGGAGAACATCGGGTTGCCGGGCGCGCTCGAACGTCGGCCATCCATGTTAACCTGAGAGGCTTTGTTCTTTCCCTGGATTTCTAAATCGGCTGAAGAGAGTCTCTCCCATGTCAAGGCGAGTGTTAATTGCTCATGGTTGTTTCCTGCTCGTTACCGCTGTCGGCGCTGCCTCTGTCGGGGTGCAAGCCGCGCAGGAGTCGCGCGCCAAACCTGCGGTCGAGCTGCTCTGGCCCCGAGGCGCGCCGGGGGCTGTGGGCAGTGAAGATGTGGACAAGCCTGCGCTCACCATCTCTCTGCCGGCGGAAAGCCAATCAACCGGCGTTGGAGTGGTGGTTTGCCCCGGCGGTGGATACGCCATGCTGGCCATGGATCACGAAGGCAAACAGATCGCGACGTGGCTGAATTCCATCGGCATCGCTGCCTTTGTGCTCAAATATCGCCTTGGCCCGCGCTACCGCCATCCCGCACCGATGCTCGACGCGCAGCGCGCCGTGCGCACGGTGCGGGCGAACGCCCAGAGGTTTCATATCAATCCGCACGATATCGGCATTTGGGGATTTTCCGCCGGTGGGCATCTCGCCTCGACCGTGGCCACGCACTTCGACAAAGGTAACCCGCAGGCCGCCGACCCCATCGAGCGCGTCAGTTGCCGGCCGGACTTCGCCATCCTGGCTTACCCGGTGATTTCTTTCACCACCGAGTACACGCATCGCGGCTCGCTCGAGCATCTGCTCGGCACGAATCCCGACCCGAAATTGGGCGAGCTACTTTCAAATGAAAAGCAGGTGACCTCGGAAACGCCGCCCACCTTCCTGTTTCACACCGATGCCGACGACGGAGTGCCGCCGGAAAACAGCGTGCTGTTCTACTTGGCGTTAAGGAAAGCTGGCGTGCCCGCGGAGATGCACATCTTCCAGCACGGGCCGCACGGCGTCGGACTGGCACCGACCGACCAAGTGCTTTCCGAATGGACCGACTGCCTGGCCAATTGGCTCAAGGCCCGGAGC
>JAIQGB010000030.1 GCA_020072905.1 Terriglobia bacterium
GAGGAGATCTCCCCTGAGGTGATCGAGGTAGGGCGCCACGGCTTGATGATTTCGCAAGGCTGGCAGCGCGGGCTGCTGCTGCCCCAAGTGGCGAGCGAATGGAAGTGGGATCGCGAACGGTTCCTCGAGGAGACTTGCCTGAAGGCCGGCCTCCCGGCTGACGCCTGGAAGCGCGGCGCGAGGATTCAAGCCTTTACGGCCCAGGTCTTCAGCGAACCGAACCCGGCAACCCGGTCCTCCCCGCACGCTGCCTGAAGTCCCTGCCGGTTCCCCAAACAATCAGGGCGGGTCGAATACGCCCGCCCTCCTCGTGACTTTCTTTCCGACGCTCGGGCCGCGTACTTATTCCAGCTCCACCCCGTCGCGAATGGCTATCTCGCGCCGGCTCTGAACGACCATCCCGACCGAGGACCATTTCTGCACGGAAAGGATGACCATCTCACCAATCGTCTCGCGGGGAGCCTCCGGAAGGCGTCGGAGCATCGCGTTGTTGACGTCGTGGAAAAAGGGGAAAATGCGGAAGCGTTGTCCGGGGCTGACGCCGTGTTCCTGGCCGAGGTTGATGTATGCCATGCTTCCCACGCCCAGGTAGGGCGTGTTCCCCACGCCCGCCGCGATGATTCCCCACAGTTTGTTGTTAGAGGGAGCAAAGCGCTCCAGTGCCGCGCGGGGTGTGTACTGGGGAGCAGTGCGGGGTTGATAGGGAATAGCTAGGTCGCCGGGAGAGACCCCGGAGCAGGCAAACGTGACTTGGGCGATCGCGCCCTGCGGAGTCACGGTGACGACCTTCACCCTTCCGACGTCCTCATAGGCAGAGCCCATGGCGTCCAGCAAAAGCCCCTGCATGAAGTACCAATGGATGCGCATCAGTTCGTACGCCGAGCGCACAATGGAGAACTCACTGCCCACCGAAGGGGCGGCGCCGCCGCGGCTGCGGAGGTAGACATAGTCTCCCTCGGAGAACACGCGCCGCTCGGCGCGGAAGTCGTTGTCCGCGCCGTCGAAGACGTAGAGGTCTTTGGCGACCCGGGTTCCGGAGATGAACCCCGAACAGTTCATTTCCGATGGAGTCGCCGCGGGGACGGAAGCGGGTGCGGCGGCTTCCGGCTCCTGGGCGAACCCCTGAATCGCGGCAAGAAGCAGCAACACTCCGGACAGACGGATGAGTTTGTGAAGCACGGGTTTCCTCCTGTCTTACCCAGGACTGGCGCGGGTGCCTCTGGCCCCCGATGGCGGCTGGCGGGCAGCACCCCTCTTGCCTTAGAGTTTACAGCCCCTTAGACGAAAGTCAAGTAGAAGCGGAGGCGGTGACTACGGGATCCCGGCACCCGAGCTTCCCTACCATCGCAGGCTCAAACGTGTGTTCGGGCGCCGCTCTGAGCACCCCTCTTCCCCAGCAACGGGGTCTTGTCGGTCCCGCCGAAGCCGTCTCGATGCCAGACCGGGCGGCCGATTCAGGCGCTTCTCAACCGCTTCACCCGTCCAACCAGCCCCGATCCTTGATATCCGGCACCCGGAACTAGCATTCTCGTCGCTATTGGTACCCTCCTCATCCTCTGGCCCTGGGTGGGTGAGATGATAGACGCGGGCACTCCGGGGCCGAGGCGACGATGCCGATGGTGAGGCTGAGAGAGGGGGGCAAGCGTAGGGGGCTGATGCCTTCTACGGATACGGACTGGAAGAGGTTTCTTATCAGGCTCACCAGGCGGGCGTAATCAAAGCCCTTGTGCTCAATCCGGCGAACTCGATTCAACCGTCCCAGTACCGCCCCGAAGAATTCCGCGGTCGTGTAAGGGTAATAGCGTTCGATCCCGAGGACACGCGAGCCAGTGGCTTTGACGAGGAAAGGAATGCCTTTCTCGTTGGGAACGGTGATCAGAAGGAAGCCGCGCAACTTCGCCGCGAAGGCGTGGACGTACTGCTCGACCAGGGCAGTGTCGAGGTGCTCCAGCGTCTCCATGCAGATGATGAAGTCGAACTTTTCCGTGAAGCTTTCCACGTCGCGCGGATTGGTCGACTCGATGAATGAATAGTTTTGCTCCATCGCGAACCGTTCTCGCCCGCGTTCGAGCCCGCCTCCCCAGCCGGCATCGAAACCCGCGTAACGCCGCACGCGCCGCGGAATGTAGCTCAGCGCGCGCCCGTCGTGGCATCCGACCTCGAGCACGCTGATCTCGGCCGCATCCGCCAGAGCCTCAACTTTCCTGCCCAGCCATTCGAAACGCGCCAGATGATGGCGCGCGTAGAGACCTTTGCCGAACAACTCTTCGCTGTAGGTGGGGCCGGAATCTCCCGGAGGGCTGCCCTTGCTGGCCGGCGCATGCTTTGACATCGCCTATCCCGCGACCCGATTGTCTCACAGAATGCCGCTTCCCTGGCGTTACTCGCGGTTGGGGGCAGGTGTGGCGCTCACGCGCGAGCGAGCATCGTGGTGCCGGAGGGCTGGATGATTTCGGGTTCGGGAACGGAGCGCCGCTGGCACTCGGCAGGGAGTGGAACATGCTCCGACGTCTGGTAGCGCGGCGGCGCGTTGGCAGGCTCAGTGCCGACCCATCACTTTCTCGATTTCCTCCGCCGCACGAGGCAGGACGCGGGTAAGGACCTCGCAACCGTTCTCCGTGATGAGGATATCGTCTTCGATACGCACACCGAGTTTCTCTTCCTGGATATAGATGCCCGGCTCGATGGTCACCACCATGCCCGGCTGGAGGGGCTGGGCGTAATCAAAAGGGTCGTGGACATTCAGGCCGATGGAGTGGCTGAGGCCGTGGATGAAATACTGGCCGAGGGATTTGCCGTGCAGGTCTTTGCCATGGGTGTTGATGTAGTCGTAGGCGATCTGGTGGAGCCCCTTGCTGCCCCCGCGGCCGAGCGTAACACCGGGCCGGGCGGCGGCGATGGCGGCGTCCGCGGCCGCGAGAACGATCCCGTAGATTTCCTTCTGCCGGGGCGTGAACTTGCCGTTAACGGGCAGCGTGCGCGTGATGTCGCTGGCGTAGCCGCCGTAGGCGCCGGCCACATCCATCACCACTACATCGCCGTCTTTCATCTGGTTCCAGTCCCGATCATAGTGGAGCACGGTGGAATAGAAACCCGAGCCGACGATGGGAGGATAGGCCGGCCACTCGCACCCGCGGCGCTCGTATTCGTATTGCATGCGCGCCGCCACTTCGTATTCCCACATGCCCGGTCGCACCGTCTTCATGGCGGCAAGGTGGGCCTCGATCGAAGCTTCAGCGGCCTTGCGGATCAGCGCGATTTCGCCGGGGGACTTCACCATACGCAGGCGAGTGACCACGTCGCGAAAGTCGGCGAAGGTTGCCAGCGGCGCCGCCTTCTTCAGCCGCGATTGCATGTCCTTGATGAAGCAATCTTCGCCGCTTTCAGGCTGCGGCGTCATCTCGGTGTAAATTTTGTTGAAGCCTTTGAGGGCTTCGAGCAGTTCGGATTGAAAGAGCGTCACGCTCTTGACGATGGGGAAGCCGGTGCGCGCCGATGCGTCGGCGTCGTCGGGCCCGAGCTTCGGCCCTTCCCAGAGTTCGCCGTGGTAGCTGCCCGCCCGGTCGTCGTGCGGAGGGATGAACAAGATTTCTTTCTCGATGCCGATCATTTCGTTCGAGCCTTTCGTGGCTTTGGGCACCAGCAGCATCATGGCGTTCGGCTCGTTCCAGCCGGTGAGGTAATAGAACATCTCGTTCTGGCGAAACATCGTCGTGCTGGACGCCACGTCCGCGTCGCCGTAGCCGAACAGGACGATGACGCCGTCGCCGCCGGTCTCGCGCACCAGCTTCACGCGCCGCTCGTGAAACGCCGAAAGGTCTTCGCGCTCCCACGCCGCCGCGGGAATCGCCGCGATCGTCAAGGCGACCACAAGGAATGCCAAACACCGCATCAAGACTCGTCGCATCAGAACCCCCTAGAACCGCGAACGAACAGGATAAACCTCGCGTCAAGTTCGGCGGAGCGTGGCAGGTATCAGGTTGCGGGTTCGACGGCGCGGGGGCGGAGGAGCGAGGGCAGCGCGCTCCACAACCGCCGCAGAGGCGTTTGCAGGAGGGACATCGTCCCCATGTAGGAATAGCCCACGAGGAAGAGCATCAGGAAAGGCGTGGTGATGTAGTTTTCAGCGTAAACGGAATAGGCCGTCGTGTAGGCGAAATAGGCGGCGAGGAGCAACTCGACCGCGGGAATCCAGCCACCGCGCTTCAAATACTTCTTGCGCTCCCAGTTGTCCTCGCGGCCTTCCACGCGAAACTTGGGCGTGCGCACGAATTCCGACTGTCGGCCGAACAGGGCCTCGAGCACTGCCTTGGCATTGGTGATCGCCAGACCGATGCCCGTCGCCATGAGGAAAGGAACGTACTTGATCGAGCGGAACCACCCCTTCGGCGCGAGCTCGCGCTGCGCCACCATATAAAATGTGGAGACCGAGCAGGTGGCCGCCAGGAACAGCGGCAGGTCCAGATAGAGCATCTGGAACCAGCCCTGGTAGAAGCGGACAATCATCGCCGGCAGCAGGATCAGCGAGAACAGCACCATGAGCGGATAGGCGATGTTGGCGGTCAGGTGGAACGTGGCTTCCAGCTTGATGAAGAGCGGCTGCTCGCTGCGCCAGACGACGGGCAGTATTTTCCGCGCCACTTGAATCAAGCCCTTCGCCCAGCGCGCCTGCTGGGATTTGAAGGCGTTCATCTCCACGGGCAATTCCGACGGGCAAGTGATGCGTGGATCGTAGATGAACTTCCACCCCTTGAGCTGGGCGCGATAGCTGAGGTCGGAGTCTTCGGTGAGCGTGTCGTGCTGCCAGCCGCCGGCGTCGTCGATGGCGGCGCGGCGCCACATGCCCGCCGTGCCGTTGAAGTTGAAGAAACGCCCGGAAAGGTGCCGCGCGCCGTGCTCGATGACGAAGTGGCCGTCGAGCAGAATGGCTTCCACTTCCGTCAGCGTGGAGTATGGGCGGTTGATCCAGGTCCACCGGCCCTGCACGACGGCCACTTGCGGGTCGGTGAAGTAGTGAATCATCTCGTGCAGGACGGCCGGTGGCGGAACGAAGTCGGCGTCGAAGATGGCGATGAACTCCCCCGTCGCCTTTTTCAAGCCTTCGGCGAGCGCGCCGGCCTTGAACCCTTCCCGGTGCTTGCGGTGATGATAGGAAATCGCAAAGCCTGCCCGGGCGTATTCACCGACCAGGCGTGAAGCGACGTGCACCGTCTCATCGGTCGAGTCGTCGAGGACTTGGATTTCCAGCCGGTCGCGCGGGTAATCGATGCGCGTCGCCGCTTCGAGTAACCGCTCCACCACGTAGCGCTCATTGAAAATGGGAAGCTGAACCGTCACCCGCGGCAACAGCTCAAACTCCTTGAGCGGCCGGGGCAATTTCTTGCGGTTCTTGAGGTAAAGATAAGTAAGGTAGTAGCGGTGCAGGCCGTAAATCGAGAGGATGACAAGAATGGTAAAGTAGGGAATCAGAACCGAGAGATCGAAGGCGTTTGGCACATAGATCCCCTGGAACGGGTCTTTGTGAAAGATGTGCTGGACGTAGCGGACCAGCGGGTTCGCGTCGGCGATCAGAATGGCGAAATATAAGTCCATCTCAAGAAGTAAGAAGTCAGGAGTCAGAATTCCGTCCGCACGATCATGCTTGCACCATGCCTAAAACCGCGACCTTGCTGAATCTCTTGCCGACCGTGGCCTTGCTGGCACTCGGCGCGGGCATCGCCGGTATCTTTTATCACATCGGGCGACTGCCGGAGCCGAAATCGCAAACGCCCGAAGTGATCGCCTGGCTCCTGGCGGCGGGCCTGCTCTATGTCGTGGCGGCCTATCTTGTCGAGAGATTCGCCCTCGGCCGAACCGCCCTGGTCGTCATCCTCGGCGGGGCGCTGGCCTTCCGACTTCTGGCTCTGCCGCTCAGCCCGTCGCTCTCGACCGACGTCTATCGCTACCAGTGGGAAGGCCGTGTCCAGCGCGCCGGCATCAATCCCTACACCACCTATCCCGCTGCTCTCCGTCACCTGGGGCTGGAGGATCCAGAACACCCCCTGGCGGTGGGGCCGCTCACGCCCACTCTCTATCCGCCGCTCAGTGAAGGGTCGTTCTCTTGGGCAAAAACCGTGCCGGGTTACAAGCGGCTCTACACGGGGCTCGACGTGGCGAGTATCTTCCTGCTCCTGCTGCTCCTGGCGGCACGCAAGCAGCCGCTCACGCGCGTCCTGATGTACGCCTGGAACCCGACCGTCGTCGTGGCCTTCGCGATGTGCGGCCACCACGATTCGCTCGCCATCTCGGCGCTGCTGGCGGCTAACCTTCTTATTATAGCCGACCGGCGCGCGGCGTCAATCGTCCTGCTGGCCCTATCGTTCCTGGCCAAATTCTTTGCCGCGCCGCTTCTTCCCGTTTTCCTCAAGCGCAGCAGGTGGCGGTATGCCGCGATCTTCGCAGCGGTGGTGGTCGCCGGCTACCTGCCCTACGCGAGCGCGGGGCGCAAACTCCTCGACGGCCTCTCGCAATACGCCGCGGGCTGGGAAAACAACGACAGCGGGTTTCGTTTGCTGCTGCTCGCCGGGAACTCGAAGCCGCAGGCGGGATTGATTTCGGCGGTGCTTCTCGCCGCCCTCCTGCTCTTTGTCCTGAAGCGGCGGATGGAGCCGCTCCGCGCCAGCTTCGTCCTGATTGGCGGGCTGCTGCTGCTCTCCCCCAACGCCTTTCCGTGGTACTTCACCTGGTTGATCCCGTTCCTGTGTTTCTATCCGTCTCCTCCCTGGCTGCTGCTGAGCACCACCTGCGCCCTCGGTTATTCGCCCGTCATCGCTTTTGCCGCGGGGCAAGCTTATCGCGACTCGCCGCTTATGCTGGCGCTGGAATACGGGCCCGTGTTCGCGTGGCTGGTTTGGGAAGCATGGCGGACTTCGGAGCGGGGAGTCCCGAATTCCGAACCCCCAATTTCGAATTCCGATTAATCAGACCTGCGCGGTGACGCCGGTTTCCGTGCGCGTGACGGGACGCTAGAGAGTATCGCGTTCGAAGGGTCCGTGGCTGATCTCACGGAGGAGTCTACCGCTCACCTTTTCTAAGTCTGCGCCGCGCCCGCAGGTAATCGCCCGGAGGAAGGATGTGTACACCGCCGATGTGGCGCCCGAAGTATCTTCCGAAATGCTCTTTGTCGCCGGTCAGCAGGTGGGTGGCATGAACCTCTCTGGGCGCGAGCAAGATAGGGCGGTCTTTCTCCGGCAAGTCCACTCCGGCGGGCAGCGCTCCGCCCGCCAATCCTGGCAGGACCTGAACCACGGCCAGGAGTTGTTGTAGCCGGCGGCGTTGCGTGTCCTCCCACAAGTTGACCCGCGCTTCTTCCGCTGCGTATGCAGAGGTCACCAACTGCACGTCGGGCAGCTTCCGCAACCGTGTGAGGCCGGAATCCGGCCGGTAAGCGGCCGAAAAGAGCACGTTCGCGTCCAGGAAGAGGCGGTCCACTGTTCAGCGCCGATTGCGCCGGGCGCGGCGAGGCCTGTGATGGGGGACTCTCTCCGGGTCAAGCCCCATTTTGCGGACCTCACCCACGGCGCGCCGGTAATCTTCCACATCCACTGCATTGGAGAGCAGAAATTCCGCCCTGCGCTCGGGGCTGTAGATTTCGACAGGCAAGGCAATGGCGGGGCGGATCAGGATGCCTTCGGGGCGCTCCTCGGCCACGACCAGTTTTCCTTGCTCGATGCCGAACTTGCGCCGCAAGCGGGCAGGGACAATGATTGCCCCGCGCTTCCCGACTTTGCTGACTTCCATAGCCCGCTCCGCCCGAATGCCCGATTCCCGGGCATTCTGATTATACGCCCCATCGGCAGCCGGTTCAAGGACAACCTGGATGAGCCCAGGACGGGGGGCGAAAAGAAACGGTGGCTTGGTCACCGCAAATCAGACCTGCACGGTGACGCTGGTTTCCGTCCGCTGGACGGGGCGGTAGAGCGTGTCACGCTCAAAGGGCTCGTGGCCGGCCTCGCGGATGAGGCGGATGATTTCCTTACGGGTCATGACCTGCGGCGTTGCGGCGCCGGCGTCGTGGTAGATCTTTTCTTCAACGACGGTGCCGTCCAGGTCGTCGGCTCCGAACTTGAGCGCTACTTGTGCCACGCGCGGCGTCATCATGATCCAATAGGCCTTGATGTGCGGGAAGTTGTCGAGCAGGAGGCGCGCCACGGCCACGTTCTTCAAGTCCATGAAGCCGGTCGTCTCGCGGTGCTCGACCATCTTGCCGAGTTCGGTGTTCGCGGTGTGGAATGCCAGCGGGATGAAGGTGAGGAATCCGTGCGTCTGGTCTTGCAGCCCGCGGAGTTGCAGCAGGTGGTCCACGCGGTCTTCGTCGGACTCGATGTGGCCGTAAAGCATCGTCGCCGTCGAGTGCATTCCCAACTCGTGCGCCTGGCGATGCACTTTGAGCCAGGTATGGGCGCCGATTTTGTGGTCGCAGATGACACGGCGGACGGCCGGCGCAAAGATCTCTGCGCCGCCCCCGGGCAGCGACCCCAAGCCCGCCTCCTTCAGGCGCACCAGGATTTCGCGAATCGGCAGTTGCGTGATGTGTGAGTAGTAGCCGATTTCGACGGCCGTAAACGCCTTCAGATGCACGCTCGGGAAGCGCTGCTTCAGCCCGCGCAGCAAATCCACGTAGTAATCGAACGGCAAATCGGGATGCAGCCCGCCCACGATGTGGAATTCCGTGACGGCTTCCGTCCAGTTCTCGCCGGCGATGCGGAAGGCTTCCTCAAGCGCCATGGTATAAGCGCCCGGCGCCTCCGGCTTGCGGCCAAAGGCGCAGAGCTTGCAGCTCGCCACGCAGACGTTGGTGGGATTGATGTGCCGGTTGACGTTGAAGTAAGTGCGCTTGGCGTGCAGCTTCTCGCGCACGGAGTTGGCGAGCCAGCCGAGTGCCAGCAGATCGTTCGAGCGGTAAAGCGCCACGCCGTCCTCGAAAGACAGCCGCTCGCCCGCCATCACCTTTTCGGCGATGGGGACTAACGTCCGGTCATCCAGGTACAGGTTCTTGGGAAGCAAAGGGGCCCTAGATAATCTACTTCATCGAGTGGTCTAAACTCGCATTGTAGGCTGTCGTCTGATGATTTTCAATCGTTTGCGGCTTGTCCATTGTACGCTTCGGTGTAAAATGCGGTCGATGCGCGTGCTGGGCACAACTTGGAATGATATCGGCAGGCTCCTGCTGGCTGCGATCGTATTTGTCGGCGGTTTCTTTCTAGTAGGTGTTGTACATAATTTCGTGCAAGAACGGATAAAGAACGAATGGCTATCAATTCCCATTGCTCTGTGTGTTGTGGCAGCCACGGCGCATAGATTGCTGGCTTGGGCCGTGGACCAGGCAAAAGACCATTCCCGCGACCGAAGCCAGTAGTCCAACCCCCTCCTTCGAAGCGAGAAAAACACGGATGCGGTCAGGAGAAACGGTTGGGTCTGAGTTTCTTGCCTCTCTGACTTCGTCTCTAACTTGGCCTCAAACGCGGAGTTTGGCACAAATCTTGCATGCAACGGAATGCCTCAAACCCGCATGAATACTGGCTGAGGGGCTTGACAAAGGGTTTAGGATATGTCTTTGCTAGTGGTTTGGCCGTGCCGATTTCTCTTTACAGCGCCGACCGGCGTTTTACCATGGTAGGCAGTATGGGAGCCGCGTTCGATCACCAATTCGCCGAACCGAAGCACGAGGCGGCGTTCTTCTACGGCCTCTTTCTCCGCGGGCATCCGCTCCAAAAGCTCCGCGAAGATATCGACGTCCCGCCCCAAGTCCTCGAGCGCTGGAAGCGCCAGACGTTGCACGAACCCTGGGCGCAGCCAACCCTGGCAAGAGTCCTTTCCTACCGCAAGCACGTCCTCGCCATTTTCGATTCGCTGGTCTTCAAGGAAATGGAGCCCCGGGAAAGAATCCAGTAATTGAGTGGTTTTGTGATTGAGTGATTGGGTGAATGCACAAATCTTCATCCGTTGCATTGGCGAAGCGTTGTTCCGCGCGGACCAGGAACGGCCATTCTTCATTCACTCAATCGCTAAATCGCTCAATCACTCAATGACTCAATAAATCCGCGGCCCAGGTTAGGAAGAACAGGATGCTGATGAAGCCGTTGACGGTGAAGAACGCGGCGTTCACGCGCGAGAGATCGCGGGGTTTGACGAGCGAGTGTTCGTAGGCGAGGAGTAGGGCGACCGCCGCCAGGCCCGCCCCGGCAATCCAGCCCAGATTTTCCATGCGCGCCACCGCGACCAGCAAGGCGAGTGTTCCCACGTGCAGTAGCGCCGATACCCAGAGCGCGGCGCGGATGCCGTACCGCCGGGGGACCGAGTGCAGGCCGAGCGAGTGATCGAACTCGACGTCCTGGCAGGCGTAGATGATGTCGAAGCCCGCCACCCAGAGCATCACCGCGGCGCCGAGCAGCAGCATGCTCCGACTGAGGTCACCGCGCAGGGCGATCCACGCCGCCGCGGGTGACATCCCGAGGCAAAGCCCCAGGATCAGATGGGAGAGCACCGTAAAGCGCTTGGTGAAGGAATAACCGAGTAGGATGGCAATCGCCACGGGCGAGAGCTTGAAGGCGAGCGGGTTGAGTTCCCACGCCGCAAGCACCAGCAGCGCGCAAGAGACTGCCGTGAAACCTACCGCGAAGCCCACGCCGAGCTGGCCCGCGGGCAGGGCACGAGTTTTCGTCCGCGGGTTCAACGCATCGAATTTGAGGTCGGCGATGCGGTTGAAAGTCATCGCCGCGCTCCGTGCGCCCACCATCGCCACGACGATCCAGAAGAGTTCCCGCCACGCCGGCAGCCCGCGCCGCGCCAGCAGCGCGCCGGTCAGCGCAAACGGCAGCGCGAACACCGAGTGCTCGAACTTGATCATCTCGAGCGTGACTCGGACTCTGCCGGAAAGGCCGGAGGCGGGCGCCTGCTGGGGCTTCAACGCATTCCCGGGATTTCCACCCATCGGTGTCTATGTTGCCCGACTTCACGTGCCTCGCGCAACGGGTGAGAAACCTTCCGAAGCACGATGCGCCGACGCGGCTCCTCGGCGCATCATTTCTTCGGATATCCCACCGTCTGCGCCACGATGATCCGCTGGTTGGGCCGGAGCTTCATCACTTTGGTGAGCGCCTCGCGGTCGACACTGCCGCGCACGACGGTCGCGAGTCCTTCCGAGGAGCAGAAAAGGTACACGTTCTGGACGATGGCGCCGGTGTCCACGGCGGTATAGAGCATTTGCTCGTCGCGGCCGGCGTCATGCGTCTTGGCGAGGTCAGCCACGTAGACCAGGCTCACGGGCGCGCCCTTGACGAAGTCCTGTGTTCCGGTGGCGGCACGAATATCCTCGTTGAGCACCGGATTCAAGCGGTTGGCCTTGGCGTCGTACACGTAGAGCCCGTCGGCAGTGGCGACGTAGATTGCAACCTCCTGCCAGTTCATTGCCGAGGGCGCGGTGCGCTTGTCGGAGTCGGGCCGGTTCACGCCGAAGGCCGCCCAGAGCAGGTTGGAAAGCACCTGCGCGGGCAGCCTGTCCGGCTTGAATTCGCGGGTGCTGTGCCGGGCTTTCAGCGCTTGCATGAGCGGCATGCCGGCGTCGGTCTGCGGCTTGGGAAGCTCGATGGGCTTGAGTTCTTGCGCCAGGAGCAAAGCGGGGAAAAGGACAAGTGCTGCAGAGAAGGGCAGAACGTACCGTTTGTTTTTCATGGCGTCCTCAGGCAAGTCCGAAGGAGATTTGCGAGGCCTGAATCGGGTCGACCGTCATCGCGCCAGCAGGATGAGCAGCACCAGCAGCGCGGCGTTGATGGCATGAGCAGTGTAGCAGAGCGGGCAGTCGGTGTGAAGGATGCGGCGCAGGGCGTAGATGAGGTAGAAGCCGAGCGTCACGGCGACTGCGCTTGCCGCAATCAGCGCCCAAGCCAGCCAGCGCGCGTGAACGATTCTCTCGGTCAGCGTCCAGCTCGCCACGGCGACGTAGAAAACAATTCCCAGCAGTGAATTCGGCACCCTGAAGACGCGCGCGTAACGCGTCTCGACAACCGTGACGCAGCTTGAGCCTTCGCGCGCACAGAGGATCTCCGGCACCCAGCGCGCCTTCTTGATGCGCCCGTAATAGGCGAAGGTGAAGTAAAGCGCGTCGCCGAGACCCGCCAATGCCAGCACGAAGATCAGAGACGCAATCACGCGACGATCCAATTATGAATGATGAATTCTGAATTATGAATGAGCGGCCAGGCCTTCGGTGGATTTCTGAGAGAGCCCTCTCCTTGTGGGTTTGTCAATTCAGAATTCAGAATTCATAATTCACAGTTTCTTTTCCCCCATCCAGCCGAACTGGTCTGCCTGCTCCAGCCCCAGGTGGGCCAGCACGCGGCAGTTGAACTGCGTCACCAGGTCATCGATGGTTTGCGGGCGATGATAGAACGCCGGAATGATGGGGAAGATGTCGGCGCCGGCCTCCTGCGCGCGCAGCAAGTTTTCGAGGTGGACGCGGCTGAAAGGCGTATCGCGGATGGCGAGGATGAGCTTGCGGCCTTCCTTCAAGCAAACGTCGGCAGCGCGCTCGATGAGCGTGGAGGCAATGCCGTTGGCGATTTGCGCGAGACACCCGGTCGTGCACGGGATCACCACCATCCCATCCACGCGATAGGAGCCACTCGCGATGCTCGCGCCAACGTCGGAGTCGAGCAGATACACGGTCTTGCGCGCGCGCCCCGCGGCGAGGAGAGCGGGAATCTTGGCGCTCTTGGAAACATCAAGGTCGAGTTCCTCACGCAGCACCTTGAGTCCGCTGCCGGAGATCACCAGATGGATTTTCCCCACGCGCCCGTCCGCTTCGAGCAACTGGAGCATGCGACGCGCGAAGATCGCGCCGCTCGCCCCGGTGACACCAAGAACGATGGACTTCTTGTTAAAAGCACTTACTGGGGGCATGGCGGGCATTGTGGGCTACTGCTCCACGGGAAGTCAAGGAAGGGCGGATTCCCTGCTATACTGCGTTCTCGGAACCTGTAGGGGAGGGCTCCGCCCTCCCGCGGGCGGGGGAGGCCGCCCCGACCGCACGCCGACCGCGAGGGATGGATTGACTCCGGAAGAAATCACCAAAATGCTGCGCCAGGTTCGGCAGGGCAAGCTCTCTGTCGAAGACGCCGTGGACCGCCTGCGCAACCTGCCTTACGAAGACCTCGGCTACGCCAAGATTGACCATCACCGCTCGCTGCGGCAGGGCTTTCCGGAAGTGATCTTCGCGCGCGGCAAGGTCCCCGAGCAGGTCGAGGGTATTGTGCACGGCATGCTCGCCAACAGGCACAACATCCTCATCACGCGCGGCGATGAGGCGCTCTACGAGCGTGTACGCAAGCTCGATAGAACCGCTGAGTTCTTCCCGCTCTCAGGAGCAATCGTCATCCGACGCGACCGCAAGATTCGCGGCAAGGGAAAGATTGCGGTGGTTTGCGCGGGAACGTCGGACATTCCTGTGGCCGAAGAAGCTCTGGTGACTGCCGAAACGATGGGCAACCGCGTGCAGGCGCTCTATGACGTGGGCGTGGCGGGCATCCACCGGCTGCTCTCGAAGAGCCGCGCGCTTCGCGAGGCTCGCGTGATCGTTTGCGTGGCGGGCATGGAAGGCGCGCTGCCCAGCGTCGTCGCGGGCCTGGTGGGCGTGCCGGTGATTGCCGTCCCTTCGAGCGTCGGCTACGGCGCCAGCTTCCGCGGCCTTGCCGCCCTCCTCGGCATGTTGAATAGTTGCTCCCCCAACGTCTGCGTGGTGAATATCGACAACGGCTTCGGGGCAGGATACCTGGCGAGCGTAATGAATCGGCTATAGACTTGATTTGACCGCTGCGGCTATCGGAGCGCGAATGGGCAATCATCGGACACAGTACTTAGTGGACGAGCATGGAAAAAAGAAGGGGGTAATCCTCCCCGTCGCCCGATACCGGCGGCTGCTCGAAGATCTGCACGACCTAGCCGTCGTGGCGGAGCGGCGTCAGGAAAAGGCTATCCCTCTCGATGAGATGAAGCGCCGGCTGAAGACACATGGGGCCCTATAAGATCGTCTTCAAACCTTCGGTCGAGAAGGACTTGCGCGGCCTCCCCAAAACCGTAGTGGAGCGCGCGGTCAAAAAGATTGAGGATATGCGGTGGGAACCACTCCCCTCTGGCTGTGTCAGGCTTGAAGCAGCAGAGAGGCTCTTCCGAGTGAGGATCGGGGATTACCGCGTCGTCTACGAAGTGGATGGAAGGGCAAAGTTGATCACCATTCACTACGTGCGCCACCGACGCGATGTCTATCGTCGCATTCGATGACCGCCAGGGCTGGTGTGGTTGCGGTTTTGCTCGGCACGCTCAACAGTTGCTCGCCCAGCGTCTGCGTGGTCAACATCGACAACGGCTTCCGGGCGGGCTTCCTCGCCAGCGTGATGAACCGAATGTAGAAGGCTCTTCCCTTAGTTTCTCTTCACGTGACACTTATTGATTCGCGTCGGCGGGAAAATTGATTTTCACTTCAAACCTGATGCAATGAATTTCCCCAAGTTTCACGGGGTCGGTGGTTTTGTCGGCCGCCGTGTATTTGGAATCTCTGATCCAGAGGCGGCCCGTGCCGTGCGGGATGGTCCCGAGTCTAGCGCGGGCCTCTTCCATGGCTTCCTGGGAGTAGTTGTAAGGCCAAAGAACCTTTTCCACACGCTCGTATTCCGTCTTGTAATCCTCGCAACTCAAAACGAAATTGAACTCCCGAGGCGAGATCGCGACTGCTTCCTGGGCGGGCGTGCCGTAGGACGTGTCGAGGTAAAGCGCGTTCTGGAAGCGAAACGGCGGCGTGACGACCCAAGCGAAGTCGCGGCACTCTGAAGTGGGGGACTGCCCCTGCGGCGAGACTTGAATCGTCCAGCCTGTGATGCCGCCTCCCATCTTGTCTGGCGACAACACGAGGTCGAGCCCGCGACCGATGTTCTTGCGAAACTCCAGGCCCTGCGCGACTTCGCCCCAGAAGCGAACGGTACGCCTCTTCGGTTCAGCGGAGAGGCATGGCAGCGCAGCGAGGAGCAGGGTTACGGCCAATCCTACCTGTGCTCGCCCTGTGACTGAGGGGCTCACTGAATCTCCAGATAATCCTTATTCGGCAATTTCGGAAACGGCGCGTGGGGTTCGGTCTGGTACCAGTAGGCGACCGAAGCCATGTCGTCCTGGAGCGGCAGGTAGCGGTCGCCGGAGCGCCAGCCGAGCGCCTGAATCGTCACCTTCAAATCCTTCTCGAAGCGGATCGGGTCCATGATGTGCCAGCGGTAGAGCCCAAAGCGCGTGTTTGCTTCGTAGTGGCCGTCCGGGCGAATCACCTGGGCCAGTCCGGAGTAAGGCGTCGTGAATTCCGTGTAATGCAGAGCGTCCGGGGGGCCCGAATCAAAATCATATGAGCCGCAGAAGTAGTCTTCGGTGCCGGTACCGACGATGGTGGCGAATTTGTCGTCGCCGTCGAGGTAGAACTTGATTTCACCCTCGCCCCACCAGCCGTTATTATTCACGCCCCAGGCCATATAAGTGCCCACGTATTGGCCCCAACCTTTGACGCCGTCGAGGATGGTGTACACGGATTTGTAAGGCAGCGGATTGGTGCGTCGAAACTGCGCGTGGAAGTAGCCGGCGTCGGCGGGAACTTCCGTCAAGGTGTAATCGATCTGGTAGTAGATGGTCATCCGCTCCTCATCCAGATTCTCCAGCGTGAGCTTGGCGGATTTTCGGAACGGCATCTCCCAGTAGGAATTGAAGGCGCTGCCCGGATTGACGCAGACGGCGAGCGAAGAGATCTGCGCGTATTTCCCCCAGCCGGAGGCGAAGAAATCGCCGACGGGAGTTTCGACCGACGGCGTCGTCTCACCGTCCCAGTAGATGCGCAGAATGGAATAGCGGAAGTGGCCGGTGGGGGTCATCCAGATGTGCTGGATGGCGCCGGGACCCTGAATCTCTGCCAGCGTAAAGGTCTGTTTGGGCTCGATGCGCACGTAGGGCGAAACCTTCCAGCCCTGGCCGAGATCGCGCGCGGCCTTGAGAGCCGGGCCATCCGTGGACATGCCGCCTTTGCCTTTTTCACCGGTGAAATTCTCCGGGCTGATGGATCGCGTCTTGGCGCGCGACAGCCGCGACAGATTCCCCAGACTCAGGTTGAGCCCGTTGTAGTCCGACGTCGGGTCTTGCGCAAAGAGCGCCAGCGCGGTGAAGATCAGCAGGGCCAAACCAAACCCGAGGCTTTTCTTCATCGGAACATCCTCCTGGAGGGGCGGTTCGCGAACCGCCCCAGGGCGCAAGGCCTTGCGCCCCTGCGGCGCGGGAAGGCGAAGCCCTCCTCTACGAACCAAACACCCGCGCGAACATCGCATCCACGTGGGTGAGGTAGCGCTCGACGTTGAAGACGGCGGCGATTTCGCTGGGCTTGAGATACCGGCGTATGTCGGGATCGCGCTCGACGAGCGTTTTGAAATCCTCGCGAGTCTCCCACACCTGCATGGCGTTGCGTTGCACCCAACTATAGGCATCTTCGCGCGCCGCGCCTTTGGCGGCGAGGTCGAGCAGCAGTTGCCCCGAGTAGATCAGGCCCCTCATCATGTTCAGGTTCTCGATCATGCGCTGGGGATAGACGAACATCGTCTCGACGAGTTTGGCGGTCTTGTCGAGCAGGTAATCGACGAGAATGGTCGAGTCGGGCAGGATGACGTCGGTGCGTTGCAGGCCGCGCACTTCGAGCGCGATCTTTTCGAGCGACGCCGCAATCACCGCCAGCGTGCAGACGTAGAAGGCGTGCCGGTCGCGCTGGATGACCTGGCTCGAGATGGGCGCGGGTGTGAGGCCCAGCCGTTTGCAGATAGCCTCTTCGAGCTTGGGTGTGGAGTGCCCGTACATGCCGACGACGCCGGAGATTTTGCCTACGCGCATCTGCTCGGCGGCGTAGGCGAACCGCTCCGTGTTGCGCTGATTCTCCGCGTGCCAGATGGCCAGCTTGCAGCCGAAGGTGATGGGCTCGGCGTGGATGCCGTGCGTGCGGCCCATCATCGGTGTGTGCTTGAATTCGAAGGCACGCTTCTTGAGAGCTTCGCCCAACCGCTTCAGACCCTTCGAGATGATTTCAGACGCATCGCGAATTTGCAGCGCCTGTGCGGTATCCACGACGTCGTTTGACGTGAGACCAAAATGCAAATAGCGCGCCTCGCGCCCCACGTGCTCGGCCACGTTGGTGGTGAAGGCGATCACGTCGTGCTTGACCTGCTTTTCGATTTCCAGGATGCGCTCGACGGAGAACTTGCCCTTCTTGCGGATGGCGCGCGCCGCGCTCTTGGGAATCATGCCGGCTTCGGCTTCCGCCTCGGCCGTGGCGATCTCCACATCCAGCCACCGCTGGAACTTATTCTGGTCGCTCCAAATTTGGCCCATCTCGGGGCGGGTGTAGCGGGGAATCATGGCGATTTGGGATTTCGGATTTTTGATTTTCGATTCCGGGCAGCGGAATCGAAGGGGCCATCGTACCACAAGCCAGCGGCAAAGAGTTTCCGCGCCACCGCTATCCGCGGGACTGCGCTATACTCTCTGCAGCTCAAGTTTTGAAACGACAATCCAGTCCGGCATGCGGAGGAGTCAGTCCGATGGTCGTGCGGCTATTACTCGCGCTCTTTCTGCTAGTGCCCGCCGCGGCGAGTCAGGGGAGTGGCGGCCGAGCGCGCCGGATTCCCTTCGAAGAGGACGGACTGTGGGGCTACAAGGATGTTCACGGCGGAGTTGTGATCAAACCTCGATTTCTCCTGGCCGAGGAGTTCTCCCCCGAGGGCATTGCACCCGTCGTCGATGACAGCGGCTGGGCGTACATCAACGCGGAAGGGAAAGTGGTCATTCGTCCGTTTGTAGTTGACAACGGTCCGGACTACTTCAGCGAAGGCCTGGCGCGATTCACGCGGGAAGGGAAGTTCGGGTTCTTTGACAAACGGGCCAGAGTCGTTATCCCGCCAAAGTATGATTTTGCTTCGCCCTTTTCCGAAGGCTTCGCGGCGTTCTGCGAAGGCTGCAAAGAGGAGCCGGTGGGCGAGCATCGCATCGTGAGAGGTGGCAAGTGGGGATTCATCAACCGTAAAGGCGAAGTCGTTATCCCGCCGAAATTCGACGAGGTGGAGGTCTTTCAGGGCGGTCGAGCGCGCGCCAAGTGGGACGGCCAGTGGCGTTCGATCGACAAGAGAGGAAGAGTGATGCGGGACGATTCAATCGGCTCGGCGACCATGGAGGCGGACGGAACGATTGTTCTGCAGCTCAGGGCGGAAGGCCCCAACGGGCAGATTGGTAACGGGCTTCTCAGGTACCCGCCCACGCACCCCCGATATCAGGAGGTCTTGCGCCATCTCGGCGGCCTAAAAAAAGGCGAGGTCAAGGCGGTTCGTCCCTGGCCCGAGAAGTAGCGGAGCCGCGGTTGCTCGGCTACATTCCCACCGCTCCGCTGTCCCATTCCAGTCACCATCCTCCGAGATGAACCTAACCTGAACGTGGGCGAGGGTCTGCGGCCTCAAACAGGGAATCACCCGAGTTGGAGAAGCAGGAGCGGAGACTAGGGCGGCCAGCTGATTAGAACTGGAAGACCTGGTTCGACGCGGACTGGCTGTTTTTGGTGCTTCCTCTCAGACCTGTCATTTCGCGGCAAGCCGCAAATCACGCGCTATCGCGCGTAACTCTGCTCGTAATTCTTCCCGCGAGAGCTGGCGCCCGACTCCACTGCGCTTGCGCGGAGGGATTCCCTGCAAGATGCCTCTGTACTGCTCGGCCATGTCGATGGCGACATTCTCAAGCCAATCGTCGTAGGTTTTACTGTGCTTTGCGGCGTCGAGTCTTTTCTCGAAGTCTGTACTCCATTCCGCGGTGGCCGCGATCTGATCCAAGAATTCGGCAAGAGGAGGCAGGTTCTCTGGATACGTGCGGAGGTCGTGGGGTGATATCGAGGGCGGGTGTGGCCAGCGCTGCTTTATCCATCCCACTGCGAGGCGAGTTATCGCGAATCCCACTACAATTCCCGCAGCGATCCCTATCAGTCCCAAGCCAATCGCAACGAATCCCAATGAGCAAATCACGCAGACGGCCAAACAGCCGGGGACAGCGTAACGCGGGGAGTGGGGCCTCACCTCAATCAAAAGCTGACAGTTGGGACAACTGAAGGGACGGTAACTCGGAGCAGCTTCGGCAGCCAGGGGAAAACAGCAGGATGGACACGCGAGCTCAAGCATATGACTTCAGCATGCTAGCCAACTCGCAGCGACATATCAAAGGGTACACCATTCTTAGAATCGAAACACAGGCGTCGGTGCGGACTGGCTGGCCAGGTGGAGTTCGAGGCCGTTTTGGCGCGTGGCTCGTCCCTGCAAGGCTTCGACGGCGCTCATGCGGGCGATTTCGGGGTGGTTGTTGTTTTCGGAAAGATGCGCGAGCACCAGCACCTGCGCCGCGCCGTCGAAATCGTCGCGCAGGAATTCAGCGGTGGCGAGGTTGGAGAGGTGTCCGTGGCGGCTCATCACCCGCTGCTTGACGACCCAGGGATAGGGCCCGACCTTGAGCATCTCCAGGTCGTGGTTCGACTCGAAGATCAGGCAGTGGCAGCCTGTCACGTGCCGCTTGACGAGCGCGGGGATATAGCCGAGGTCCGTGACCACGCCAATGCCGATGCCCTGCGTGTCGAACCGGAAAGCCACAGGGTCGGCGGCGTCGTGGGGAATCGTAAACGGAGTGATCTCGATATCGCCCACTGTGAACTTCTCGCCGGGCTCGAAAAGCTCGAAGGCCTTGGCGCGCCGGCCCCAGGAGATGGCGTCCCGCGTGGCGGTGTTGATGTAGATGGGTGCCCCGCGACAGGCGGAGTCGCGCGAGAGCGATTCGAGGCCCCGGATGTGGTCGCTGTGCTCGTGGGAGATGACGATGGCGTTGAAGCTATCGGCCCGCTCGCCCACGGCCGCGAGGCGCGCGAATGTCTCGCGCTTGCTGAAACCCACGTCCACGAGCAGCCTGGTCTTCTCCGTGGCAATCAGCGTGGAGTTTCCCCGGCTGCCGCTTCCCAGGACGCAAATGCGCACACTCAAAGAATGATTCCCTTCGCTCGCAGGGCCGAGTGCCCGCGCCGGTTGGTGGCGAATTTCCACAGCCACCCTTAACGCGGAATTATATGTCAGGCGAATAGGAAATGCAGTGTGACTTTCCGACGCCGGACGCTCGGCGGCGTTCCCGGTCTTGAGCCGCGCCAACAAACCGGCAGTGCGCAGTACCAGCCGGGCTTCTTCACGGTATAATGCCCGTCCAGCCCACGCGCCGTCAGGCCGCTCGCCGACGCGGCACAATCACCCCAGGGCTTTGGAGCAACCATGCGCCGAACCGTTGCGGTTTTAGCGATTTTCCTGTTGACGGGGCTTGCCGCCTCCCTGATGTCCAAGGGAGCTGGCGCCGACGCTCGCCTGAAGGGCGCCTTCCGCCGACCGGAGAAGAATGGCTGGACGTTCGTGCACCTGGAAGGGACTCCTGCCGAGATCGGCTTCCAGCACGGGA
>JAIQGB010000031.1 GCA_020072905.1 Terriglobia bacterium
AGGTACTTGCCCTGCCAGCGATAGTAACTGGCCCTTGGTGGCGGAAGGATGGGTCAGAGTCAATTCCGGATTTCGCATGCGCCCAGACTAGCATAAGGAGTTCCGTTTTGTAACAAACATTAATGCGTTCGTATTAGTTGGTGGCTCGAGCCGCGATTCGCAGGGTGTGCCGGCCGGAGCCGATCACGATGGGGCCGCCACTCGCGGGCATCGCCAAGGGTTGATCGTCCAGGGTGAGGGTGACGTCGCGGGGCAGGAGCGGCCGCGAATCGCTTGCGTAGCTTCCAGGCTCCGTGGGGCCAGTCAATTTACCTTCGCGGGCCAGCGAGGCTTCATACTCATCGGCTGCTTGACGCGAGCGCTCCGCTTCCTGCTCGTAAAGGTCGTAGAAGTACAGGTAGGGGAAGAACTGCGAGTAGGTGTCCTGCGGCGCGTAGGGATTCGTCCAGAAATTGTTGTAAGGGGATAGCCACTCGAAGTTCTGAGAATAGTAAGGGGAATAGAACGACGGAGTGCCCCTTTCTCCGAATCGCTGCTCCCCATAGGAATCCGGTGTCCGGCCGATTGACTGGTGCCCAGCCCGGTGGCTGCCCCAGTGCTGATGCTGCACCGCGACCAAACCATTCCCGCGGCGGTTCACCGCTACGCCGCCTCCGGCCCGCAAGCCATGCTCACGAGCGAGCGGGACTAATGGGACCGCGAGAAGGATGGTAACGAGACTGGCAAACACCGGCTTGGCAGAATTCATGGCGATCTCCTGCCCGCTCTCTCTTCAAATCCTACCGCCCCGCTGGCTCCTTTGCAAACGTCGGTGAGCAGTTGTTGACCGCAGGTCCAGCTTTGAGTCCCGCTGTGTGTGCTAGTATCATGGCTGCTCGCGAGTGCACTTCAGTCCCTCGCCGGGAGGCGGTCGTGCTGAAGATTGGCATTGTGGGGCTTGCGCAGGTCGGGAAGACCACGCTGTTTCGCGCCTTAACGCACGCGCACGGAACCGGGCTGGGATCCGGACGGCCGGAAGCGCATGTCGGGATTGTGCACGTGCCGGACCCGCGTCTGGATCGCTTGGCGGCGATCGTCCACCCACAGCGCAAGGTTTATGCCAGCGTCGAGTACGTGGATACGCCCGGCAGTGTGATCGATTTGGCGCGCACTGGCGCGCAAACGGCGGCGCTGCGTGAAATGGACGTGCTGGCCCACGTCGTGCGGGTCTTCGAAGATAAGGCCGTTCCTCACCCGAGCGGCACCGTCGAGCCGCGGCGCGATATCGAGAATGTCGAACTGGAATTGGTGCTGTCGGATCTCGGCTCGGTGGAAAAGCGTCTCGAGCGCCTGGACAAGGATCTGAAAAAGCAGAAGAGCCCGGCGTTGGAGAAAGAGCATCATGTCCTCGGACTCTGCAAGCAGGCGCTCGAAAAGCAGACCCCGCTACGGGAAGTGTCTCTCGCCCCAGAAGATGAGCGGATGATTCGCGGTTTCACGTTTTTGAGTTCGAAGCCGATGCTGTACGCGCTGAACCTGGGGGAGAGGGACGCCGCGAAGACGGACGCCGTCGAACAATTCGCCGCCGAGGTGGGGCTGAAGCAACGTCCGAAGACGGCGGCGACGGCCGTCTGCGGGAAAATCGAGGCTGAACTTGCCGAGCTGAACGACGAAGAGGCCACCGAATTCCTCGCGAGTTACGGCCTGAAGGAATCGGCCCTCGCCCGCGTGGTGCGCTCCAGCTACCATCTGCTGGGGATGATTTCTTTTTTCACCACCGACGGCGGCGAATGCCGGGCGTGGACGATTCGCGCCGGAACGACGGCCGTCGAAGCGGCGGGCGAGGTGCACACGGATTTGCAGAGGGGCTTCATCCGCGCGGAGGTGGTGAGATTCGAAGACCTCTCTTCCGCTGGTGGCATGGCCGAAGCGCGCCACCAGGGCACAGTGAAGATCGAGGGCAAGGAATACGTCCTGCAGGATGGCGAGGTCGTGCACTTTCGGCATTCGGCGTGAGAACAGTCAACAGTTGACAGTTGGCAGTCGACAGTAAGAGACAAATGCGTGCAGACAACGGATCGCCCTGAATGTCAAGAAAGCGCCAAGACATTTGGTAGCACTTAACTGCTAACTGTCGACTACCGACTGTCAACATTCTTCCATGGACTACCTCTGGATCAGCCTGACGCTGGGCGTTGTAGCGGGCCTCGCTAATCTTTTTGGCGGGGCCATTGTGACGGCGCGGCCGTGGAGCCGCACGTTCCTCACCTATTTCATCGCCCTCGGCTCGGGCTTCATGCTGGCGACGGCGCTCACCGAGATGGTGCCGGAGAGCCTGCGCCTGGCGGCCGTCGAAGGGCCTGTACTGATCCTCATCGGCTACTTCATCGTGCATATCTTCGAGCATTCCTGGCCCGCGCACTTCCACTTCGGGGAGGAGACGCACCAGGACGAGTTCCTGGACACGTCGGTGGCCTATACGGCGCTCAGCGGCCTGACAATTCACACCTTTTTCGACGGTGTCTCTATCGCCTCCGGGTTCATCATTTCGAACTGGCTGGGGACGGTGATCTCTGGTGCGGTCGTCCTGCATAACATTCCCGAGGGATTTACGATCGCCTCGATCATGGCGGCAGCGCGCAAGGGCCGCGGCGCGGGGCTTTGGGCCGCCGGGCTGCTGGGACTCTCGCGCATCCTGGGAATTCTCGCCATGGCGCTCGCGCACCGCTTCGTCAGCTACGGCTTGGCGGTTTCCGCCGGTGTGACGCTTTATGTGGCGGCTTCCGACCTGATTCCCGAGGTGAACAAGAATCCCGGCCCGAGAATCGCTCTCACCGTGGCGGCGGGTGTGGCGCTGGTGATTTTGCTGCGCTTTCTGTTCCTGGGACAAATGATGTAACGCCTAGGCTGGGGACGCGGCTCTCGATCTTCTACCCGCCGGTGCGCCAATGTACACAGAAAAAGTCCTCGACCATTTTCATCACCCGCGCAACGTCGGCGAAATTGAGAATGCCACCACCGTCGTCGAGGTGACGAATCCTGTGTGCGGCGATGTGATAAAGTTGTGGGCTATTGTCGAGAATGGCAACATCGTTGACGTTAAGTTCAAGATTGCGGGCTGTGTGCCGGCGGTCGCCTGCGGTTCCTGGCTCACGGAATGGATGCAGGGCAAATCACCCGATGAACTGGCTGGATTGACTCCGGAGCAGATCGAAGCGGCGCTCGACGGACTCCCATCTGCCTCTCACCACGCCGCCGTCCTGGCGGCCGACGCTTTGAAGCAGCTCCTCGATAAGTTGGAGTAGCGGAGGGCGCGCCCCTCCCAGCTCCTCCGAGTGAAGCGCGGGCTTTCTCAAGCCGCGCATTCTCCCTTAAGTGGCCGCGACTTCCTTCAGCTCATAGGCGCAATAAGGGCAGTAGGCGTCGCCCGGCTGGATGACGTGTGCGCATTTTGGACAGGTCGGGCGCAGGTTGTATTTGCAATGCGGACAGAAATTGAAGCGCGCGCTTACCGTCGCGCCGCACTGCGGGCAGCCATAGGGCAGGGGTTCCCGCATTAGGAAGTAGATGATGAGTCCGATCAGGTAAGGCACAAAGATCGCCAGAAGCGTCCAGAGTGTGGAATTCATTCCCCGACGATGGGCGTCGCGGTTCACGTATCCGAACAGCAGCAGAAAGAAGTCGACACCCAAAGCCAAGCCCGCAGCAACGGCCATAATCGCCAAGAGCGGCTCGTCCCGGGGGGGAGTGTAGCGATGGACGATCTGCGCCCCGATTTGGCTAATGCCCAGAAGCGCAATCACCGTCCCCCAAATCCACCGTGGGATGATCCGGATTTCGTCGCGCCACGGGAGTTTCTCGTGCCTCATGCGCCAGCGAATGGCGTCGACCTGTTCGTTGATCTTAGGCTTTTGTTCGTTCATAGCAACCCTCTCGTTTTTCCCGTGACTCGCCCCGGGCTGTCTGGGAAACCAGATTGCCGTCCTGCCTAGCGGGGCAAGGTCGCGCGTTGACCGTTCTCTCGCAGGCCGCCTGACCGCTGCCACGCGAGCACTGCACCTACCACTACGGCAGGCGTAAGCCACCAGAGCACAAGGGCAGTGATCCAGATCGTCCTCGGCGCGCCGACGTGCTGCCCAATCCACTCGAGTCCCCACCAAAGGAGCGGCGCGGTCAGCACGCCGAGCACCCAGGATAGACTGCACGCCATCCAGAGGGCTCGCATGCGGCTCTCGTGCTCGCGGAGTTCGCGCGCGCGGACGTACAGTCGCCGCCGGGTCGCCTCCACGAGCGCGGGGTCGACAGGCGTCTGGAACGAGCGCAGCGCCGCGACGGTGCGCTCGAGCGATTCGGCATAAATCCTGCATTCGCCGCAGGCGTCGAGGTGCGACTTAAGCCACGCTTGGTCCCCCGCGTTGAGGCCCTCCACTTGCGCTGCGTCAATGAACCTTTGTGCCTGCGCGTGAAGTTCGTCTTTCATCCCTGTCCTCCCGCCAGTAATTGCCGCATGGTCTCGAGGCCGCGATAGAGGCGCGATTTCACGGTGGAGAGTGGCGCGGAGACCACCGCGGCGATTTCTTCGAGTGCCATCTCCTCCTGAAAGCGCAGCACCAGGACCTCGCGATAACTCGCCGGCAGACCCCCCATCGCGGCACCCACCCGATCGCTGGTCTCCCGCTGCACGATGAACTCAAGGGCCGAGGGCTGATCCTGAACGATCACTGGAGGTTGTCCGTCGGATTCGGCGTCGAGCAGGTCCAAAAACCGTGGCTGCCGGCGGCGTTGCAGATCGATCACCAGGTGGCGCGCGATGGCGAACAGCCACGCCTCAAACTTCGACTCCCCGTCGTACTGGCGCCCGCGTTCGAGCACCCGGACCCAGGTTTCCTGGAACGGGTCTTCGGCGGTCTCGCGCCTGCCGGTCAGGCAGATCAAGTAGCGGAAGAGCCGGTAGTGGTAGCGCTCGATAAGCCGGTCGAGCAGTTCCGGGTCGCGACGCCGGAGCCCGCGCGCAATCGCCTGGCCCTCGTGTTCCATGGCGTTGGAGACCGAATTCACAAACCAGCAAGCTGCGGCGCTCATTCTAGTCCGGTATACGAATCAGGCCGCGAAAAAGACGCATAGGCGGGGAGGGCGGTTCGGGCAGCGCCAGAAGGGCTTCGGGCTGCTGAATGCCTGGTGCCGTTCCAATTTATTGGTCCAATCTTCGATAGCCGGGAGCACAGGAAAGAGGCTGGCGCGCGGGCCGGAATGCATAGCCCCAAATAGTTGGAACGGCGCTAGCCGTTTGCCTTGTTGGGAAGCGGCTTGCGCGAGACGAAGAGGGCAAGGAAGGTTTTGAAGGCTGCCGCTGCCCCGACGCCGATCGTCCTCCGCCGCCAAGGGGAGGCTTGGACCGTTCCTCCCGTCTCATTGTCGGCTGTGGTTCCCGGCTTTGCTTCGCCGGGTCCATTCGAGGGGCGTGGGTCGCCGTTTGGTCGGTTCACGGGAGCGATCAGGCGGTAGCCGCGTTTGGGAAGGGTTTCAATGAAGCGCGGGTCCTCGGCCGAGTCGCCCAGCGCCCGGCGGACCTTATTGATGACCTTGTTGAGCCCATGGTCAAAATCCACGAACGTGTCGCCGGGCCAGAGTGCTTGGCGCAATTCTTCGCGCGTGACAATATCCCCGGGATGTTCGAGCAGCAACCACAGGACCTGAAATGGCTGTGCCTGAAGGATGATCCGCGTGCCTTGCTTGAACAACTCTCGGCTCTTGGGATCAACCGCGAAGGTTCCAAAGTGAATCAGTCGTGACGTGATCGGCAGGGGCAGCATGGGGTCGGCACCCCCTCTTATGTTGAAATCAACCTACAACCACGCAATAGCAAGTCAAGCCCCATTTTGTCAGACGGGCTATTTGTCCCACTCGTATTTGACAGACGTTGCACCGCAAGCCTGTAGCGTCCCATCCCCAGCGCGTGCCCGGCGCCTCGTCCCAACCAGCGCAAGAAATTCTCGACAGGGCGTGCAATAAAAAAGCGACACCTGAGGATGCCTGCTGCCTGCCCCCCTCTCCCTTGAGATGCCAGGGGAGGAAAAATCCATAAAAAAGGGAGGCGCTGTCCATTGACGCGCGCCCCAGCAAGCTCTACGGTCGCGCCAAGCAGAACGAATGGAGGTGAGTGCTTGGAGATCCCCAGCATGGTCGGCACGGCTCCCCAGGCAGGGTACCCCTCACCTCCTATATGTGCCGTTGCCAGCAGTCAAAGACGGCGGCCGGAAAGTGGGAAGCTGCCTGCGCTTGTTCTGGAACGCGGCCTTTGCCCTCGCCCGACCTTGACGAGTCGGGGCCACCCTCTTCCTCAGGGAGAGGGGCCGGGGTGCGGGGGCAGGTCGCGGGGTTAGGCAACAAATCCGTGCCACATACTACAAGGAGGAACATATGAAACAGTGGAACAGATTCATCGTCATGGCACTCGTTTTTTGTATTGGGATCTTGCCGGTGAGCGATGTCGCTGCGCTGGCGGCGGACACGCCGGCCGGGCCCGAAATGGTGAAGCAACAGCTCGACCAGTTGGGCGTGGGCGCCAACCTGAAGGTGCAGCTTGCGGACGGAAAGAAACTGAAAGGGTCGGTGGTGTCTTTGGGGGAGGAAGGCTTCGAGCTGAAAGGTAAATCCGCAGATGCTCCCCGCCACATTGCCTACAACAACGTGAACGAGGTCAAGCTAGCCAAGCTCAAGTATCGGACGAAGGGCACACCGGACGCGGTTGAGGCGCGACGCGTGGTGCTGGGGTTGGGCGTCGGCCATCACATTCAGGTGAAAACCACGGCGGGCATGATGTACCACGGGAACATTCAGTTGATCGATTCTGACTCGTTCACGATGCTACCTGATCACGAAACGACTCCCGTCCAGATCGCGTTCGCTGAGGTGCAGTACGTCGAGCAGAACCTGAGCACTGGGGCGAAGGTGGCCATTATCGTGGGAGCAGCGGCTGCAGCCGTCGTGATCGGCTTCTTTGTCTGGTTGGGAAACCAGGACTAGCGCGAGAACCGGGATCGCCGCTCGTAGGCCTCGATGGAGGACAGGCGGGGCGTGTCCTCTGGAGGTGCGCGCCAGTGCGGCCTGGTTTTTGCGAGGGGCAGCTCTGGTCATGGGCCGCGCGTCAACGGAGGGCCCTCCTCGCCCCCGCAGAGGGCCGCGACAACGGGAGCGATGGGTCACCGCCACAGCGACTGTCGGCGCGAACTGGCACCGACGCCGGAATCTTTCGGTTTTCCCAAGTCGTCGCAAACGGACCGGAGCCACACTCGCTGATTCTGGAGCCACTTAACCGGAAGGCGCTGCTGGTCCGAATCTTGCGCAAGGAGGGGCAACGGCCGCAACGGACGCGGTCTTTTCGTAGGAAGGTGAATTATGAAGCGACTTATCGCGACGGCTGCATGGTTCGTGTTTCTGCCGCTCCTTGCCACAGCGCAAGTTTCCGATTATTCCAAAGGCCATGGGTATGCCTACTTTGCGCCGGGAGCCATGGTTCATACTGGTTGCGGCGAGTGCGCCAGGGCGACTGCCCACGTCGGGGCAGGCGGGGAAGGATTCCTTACCCGTAATCTGGGCCTCGGCGCCGACATCGGCTATCTGGCCCCGATGCGCAGTTGGGGAGATGGGATTGGGACATTCTCCCCCAACTTCGTCGTTCGTTTCCGGGCTAAGGACGACGAAAACAAAGTCGAGCCGTTCGTTACCGGGGGCTACACGCTTTTCTTCCGCTCCGGTACCGCGAACGGCTTCAACGTTGGCGGCGGGGTCAACTACTGGTTCAAGGATCATGTCGGGCTTCGGTTCGAGCTCCGCGACAACGTCTGGACCGAATTCGGAACCGTTCACTATGTCGGCTTCCGCATCGGCGTGACCTTCCGGTGAACGCCAGGATGCACCCTCGGACCCTCCGAGAGACCCCCTGGCCTTGGGAGCAAGCGATGGTAAAGGCGGTTCCCGGATTACTGGCTCTGTTGCTTTGGCCCACCACCGCCTGGGCACAACAGTCGGGGAGTTACGTCTACGCGTTTGGGGGACCGGTAATCGTCCCGCGAAGTGCCTTCACGTGCTGGAACGGGAGCTTCCTCCACGTGGGAGGAGGCGGCGAGGGTCGCCTAACAGACAGATTCGCTCTGGGCGGCGAGTTGGGCGTCTTGAAGCCGCTGACCAATCGATACGCCGTCACTTCCGGCCTGGCCTCCGTGACGCCCGCCTATCATTTCATTCCCAAGGATTCGAATCGCAAGATCGATCCGTTCGTTGATGGCGGACTCTCCTTGTTGTTTGGAAGAGGAGGCGCAATGGCGGTCCATTACGGTGGTGGAGTCAACTACTGGGTCGGGCGCCGGACGGGCCTACGCCTGGAATTCCGCCATCACCTATGGTCGCCTGAGGCAGGAGAAGTCATCCACCTCGTTGGCTTCCGCATCGGCGTAACCTTCCGCTGATCGGAGGTCAGGGCGGAGTTTGCGCCGGAAGCCGGGTGGGCCCGGCGCGCCCTGCCCGAACCGTCTACCCGCATCCTGTGAATCCCCTCCCAGGCCTCACGGCATCCATCTTTCCAACCTCCTTGCCGTCCGGGCGATGGGATTGCCTTTCAGTGTCGGCAGATTCCAGCAACCCGGCACCCGAACCCACTCCCTGGCCTAGAGCGAAGTTATTGAATCCGCGATAGTTAGCCATTGGGAGGACTGGAACTCCGTTTGCGTCACCCCATGCTGTGAGATGGAGGGAGTTCGGCGGGGACAGATCCTGAGCGGAGCAAGAAATGGTCGCAGTATGGCCGTCAAGACCGAGTTTTGGAGAACAAATGGCGGAGGTTGTGCTCGCCACCGCGCTGGCCCTCCCTCTGATCTTCGCCTTCGCCGAACTGCGTGGCACTCAGCTCGCGGGGATTGCAACCGAGCCGAAACTAGCTGACACTCCGCAAAAATCGAGTGCAACGCCGACCGCCGAGCGGCTATCGTCTCCCGTGCGGGTAGTTCTTTCGGGGGGAGGAGACGGCGATATCTCGGTTCGAGATTCACGGGTGGCCCTCCTGGTGGAGGCAATCAGTCTCGCGGGCGACGTCTCGAAAAGCGCGGCCGAAGGTGAAGCGGGGCCGGGAACCGTCAATGCCGACGAACCCGTGAAGACCATCGCTGAACGCGTTCCTCTCGATCGCAAAGCCGGGCGCCTTACTCGGCCCTCACTTGCTCGAGTGTCCGAAACGCCCAGCGAGCCGATGCAATGAGCTGTTCGTGAGCGTCCCAGACAAGGAGTGAAAGTCGATTCCTATGTGAGGTCAACTGCGTGCCGTGCTGATTGCCGCCAGCGATAGGCAGACTGAGGCGCCAGCCCGACGGCGCGCCGTGGCTAATACGCATCACGAGAGGGGGCTCCGATCAGTCAGATCAGGCTCGACGAGATTCCCGGGAACCCGGCGGGAGCGGACTCGCGGCTATGCGCCCTCAAGCTGACGGAAAGTTTCCGGAGCATCCACGTCGAGCAGAATTCCCGGATCATCGACTTCCACAAATTGCGTTGCGTCGCGATGCCTCCGGAGGACCGTATTCGCGCCTTCGGTGGGACCCAGGCTCAGCAGTTCGGGGAAGAGCGCACGGCTGATGACCACCGGGTGGCCGCGCCGGCCTTGATGGGTGGGAATCACGACTGGAGGGCGGGACCCGCGGAAGGATTCGATAAGTTGCCGCAGGGTGGCGGCGGAGACGGCTGGATGATCTACCAGGCAGAGAACGGCAGCTTCGAGGTCCGGCGCGTCGAGTGCCCGCAGTCCCGCTTGCAGCGATGATGTTTGCCCAAGGCGGTACTTCGCGTTGACGACCACTTCCACGCCGGACAATTTGGTCGCGCGTTGGATTTCCTCGGCGTGATGGCCCAGCACGACGGCGATGCGCTCGATGCCCGCCTCGTTCAACGTCGCAACGATGGTTTCCAGGAAGGTTTGTCCGCGGTAGGTGAGCAGCGCCTTGTCGCGCCCCATGCGGCTCGATTCACCGGCGGCAAGTATCAATCCTGCGATCATACAAGAAAGGGAGTAGGGAATAGGGAGTCGGGAGTAGGAGGAAGAACACAGGGTCTTTGCCCGACTCCCTACTCCCGACTCCCTACTCCCGTTTTCCGTTGCGTCGAGAGGGATGGGACGGACGTCGCAGCGTTGCGCCGCACGGCGACCATTTCGGCGACGATGGCGACGGCAATTTCTTCCGGCGTGAGCGCCCCGATATCGAGGCCGACGGGCGAGTGTACGCGCTCGAGCTTCTCCGCGGGCACGCCCTCGCCTTCCAGAATCTTGGCGATTTCGATGAACTTGCGCTTTGAGCCGATCATGCCGATGTACCGCGCCGGCGTCGTGAGCGCCCAGCGCAGGCAAGTCAGGTCCCCCTTGTGCCCGCGCGTGACGAGTATCAGGTAGGAGAACTCGTTAATTCGAAGCTTCGGGAAAATCTCTTCCCAGGGACCGGCGAGGGTCTCCGCCGCCTCCGGAAAGCGCTCCTTGTTGGCGAAGGCCGGGCGGTCATCCAGCACCACGGTGTCGAAACCCGTGATGTTAGCGACTTTCGAAACGTAAAGCGAAACGTGGCCGCCCCCGAAGATGAAAGCCGTGGGCACGGCAAGGATTGGCTCAACGAAAATATCCAGCGAGCCCCCGCAGATCAAGCCGTTGTCATACTCAGGCTGGGTGTTGAGATTGAAGTGCAGGCGGCGCGGCTTCTCCTCGCGCATTACGTCCTGCGCCACGGACCAGACTTCCGCCTCGACGCAGCCGCCGCCCACCGTGCCGACGATCGAGCCGTCGTCTCGAATCAGGATCTTCGAGCTCTCGTAGCTCGGAATCGAACCCTGCACCTGAATGATGGTGGCGAGCGCGGCCTTGCGGCCTTCTTTCCTCAGCTTGGCGATCTCCGCAAAGATGTCCATCGGTACTCTGCAGTAGAGTAAACAGCCCTCGCCGCCATGTCAACGAAAGATGGTTCGCCGCCCGTTAGCCTTCCCCGGCGAGTCTGGAGATCTGCTCCCAAAGGGAAGGCGCGCTAAAGGTGAGCGCCGCCCCAGGATTTTGCAGAGGAGCCGCTCTTGACCGACAGTAGGAACGAGGGTTATGCTTCCATTTTGGAACCATTTTGGAGGCGAGAGAAAATGCCGACCCTCACCATCAAGAAACTTCCCGCGCGGCTGCACACCCGGCTGAAGCGGCAGGCGGCCGCGCACCGCCGCAGCATCAATAGCGAAGCCATCGAGTGCCTGGAGAAGGCCCTGAGCGAACCTGCGCTCGATCCCGAAGCCTTCCTGGCTCACATCCGTGCCCGGCGTGAGAGAAACCGGAACATCTATGCGACGGAGCGAAGCTTGCGCGCCGCCAGGAATTGGGGGCGCAAGTGATTGTCGTGGATACGAACGTCATCGCCTATCTGCTGATTCGAACCCCCCATTCTGCGGATGCCGACCGGGTGAGGGCGCAGGACTCCGACTGGGCAGCCCCTTTCCTTTGGAGGTCGGAGTTTCGAAACGTCTTGGCGCGTTATCTGGCTGCTGGCCTCATGGACCTGAGGACAGCCCTGGAGTACTACCGTGACGCTGAGCGTCTCATGCAAGGCAGGGAATCGCACGCGGATACGGCCGCGGTTTTGACTCTGGCCGCCCAGACCGGTTGCTCGGCTTATGATTGCGAGTTCGTGGCCCTGGCGCAAGAGCTCGGCGTGCTGCTGGTGACTTCGGACCGGAAGCTGGCGGCGAAGTTCAAACCCACAGCCATCCCGCTCCAGGAGTACGTGCGGTCGGCGCGGCCGTAGTCAACTCGCCACCAATGTGGTATAGACTCTGCGGAAGAAGCCCCACGCTGCAGAGGATTCTCCATGAATGGCCAAGAGATTCATCCCGGACGCTGGTACTACGGTCTGGCGGCTTTCATCTTTGTGGGGGGCTGGGTGTGCTTCGGGATCTTTCTCTGGAGGAACCTGAGCGGCCTCGCCGATCAGCTCCAGCAGGTCGTCGTGCCCGGCAAGGCCCGGCTCAACCTCCAGCCGCCCGGCAAGTACACGGTCTACTACGAATACGAGAGCGTGGTCGGCTCCAAGATCTATTCGACCGGGCGAACCTTCTCCGGTCTCGATGTGACGCTTTCCTCCGCAGCCACTGGAAAGCAAGTCGCACTCTCGCGAACCGACGTGGACTCCACCTATTCCTTGGGTGGACGATCCGGCGCGGCGGTCTTTGATTTCAGCATCGACCGGCCGGGCGCTTACGAGCTGGCCGCGCATTACCCGGAGGGTGAGGAAGGCCCGGAGGTGGTACTCGCCGTCGGACAGGGCTTCACCGGTCGGATCCTGGTGACGGTGTTCGGCGCGCTGGGCATCGTCTTTGGTTCGATGGCCCTGGCTGTGGCCGTCGCCGTAATTACCGCCGTCAAGCGCCACAATGCGGCCAAGAGGGCGAAGGACCGATACGCTTTGTAAGCCTCACTTGTCTTACCAAACTCACTTGGGAGGCCTTTGATGAAAGCTGTTCGGTTTCACCAGCACGGCGGGCCGGAAGTCCTCAAATATGAGGACGCGCCAGACCCGAAGATCCAGGCAAACGAAGTCCTAGTGAAGGTGAAGGCGTGCGCGCTGAATCATCTCGATATCTGGCTGCGCGGGGGCGTCCGTCGCTGGCAGCTTGCCCTGCCGCACATCGTGGGCAGCGATATCGCGGGCGAAGTCGCCGAGGTCGGCTCGCTCGTCGCGCGCCTCAAGCCCGGCGACCGTGTGCTGCTCTCGCCCGGGATCAGTTGCGGCCAGTGCGAGGCGTGCTTCAAGGGGCTCGACAGCGCCTGCCGCAACTACACGCTCTTCGGCGTGATGGTGGACGGCGGCTACGCCGAGTACGTGAAATCGCCGGAGATGAACGTCATCCCGATTCCTGGCGACCTCAGCTTTGACGAAGCCGCGGCCGTGCCGCTCGTCTATACGACCGCCTGGCACATGCTGTTTACGCGCGCGGACCTCAAGCCCGGCGAAGATGTGTTGGTGATCGGCGCGGGGTCGGGAGTGGGCACGGCGGCGATTCAAATCTGCAAATTGGTGGGCGCGCGCGTCATCGCCACCGCCGGCGCGGATTGGAAACTCGAGAAAGCCCGCGAGCTGGGCGCCGACGAGGTCATCAACCACAGCCGGCAGTCGGTTTCGGAAGAGGTCAAGCGCCTCACCGCCAAGCGCGGCGTGGATGTTGTCTTCGAGCACGTCGGCGCGGCGGTTTGGGAAGATTGCTTCGAATCGCTGGCCACCTATGGACGCCTGGTGACCTGCGGCACGACCTCGGGCTCCGAGGTGAAGCTCAATCTGCAGAATCTCTATGGGCGCCAGCGGTCGATTCTGGGTTCGTTCATGGGCGGCAAGGGCGAATTGATGGACGCGCTCAAGCTCATCGGTCAGCGGCGCCTGAAGGCAGTGATCGATTCCACCTTCCCGCTCCAGGACGCCGCCGAAGCGCAAAAGAAAATGGAGAGCCGTAATTTCTTCGGCAAGATCCTGCTTCGACCCTGATTGCAGGCCGGACGGCTGTCCCCGAGGTTGTATCTTGACATCAGCGTATCGCCGTATCACAATGCCGTCATGCGGACTACCGTGACCTTGGACGATGACGTTTACCACGCGGCAGCACACCTCTCCCGGGTTTCGGGCAGGCGTCTGGGCAAGGTGCTTTCGCGGCTCGCCCGGCGCGGGCTTGCACGGCAGGAACCTCCGGCCCGCAGCAAATCCCGGCGGTTTCCGACCTTCCGTGTTCCCGCCGGAACTCCGTTGATTCCTGCGTCCCGGCTCCAGCGCATCATCGATGAAGAAGGTCTCTTCTAAGCTTCTACTCCTCGACGTGAACGTGCTCCTCGCGCTTGCGTGGCCCAATCATCAATTCCACGCCAGCGCCCGGAAGCGTCTCGAGGGCAGCAGAGACCGTTGGGCCACGTGCGCGCTCACCCAGTTGGGGTTCATTCGGATTTCTTCCAATCCAGCTGCGGTGGGGACGGCAAAGAGCCCCGCGGAGGCCGCGCGGCTGCTGGCCGAGATGGTCAGCGACCGCCTGCATGTCTACCTGGATGCTTTGCCGCCGCCTGTTTCCAGCTCATTCATCGGGTCGTTCCAGGCAATCCTGGGCAGCCAGCAAGTGACGGACGCTTACCTTCTTTCTCTTGCTCGGACGCGCAAGGCTACGCTGGTGACGTTTGACGCGAGGCTGGCGGCCCTGGGCGAGTCCGGGGCGGAGGTCGAAATCCTTTCCTCCCGCGACTCGGCCTGAGAGTGCGGCGTTGAGGACTTGGTGAGACGGGTTTTGGAGAGCCGGATTTGAAGTGGTGTTCCAGCGACCTCTCGCTGGCCACCGATGTGCGCCTCGTGACTTGCAGCACGACCTTCGGACCGGAGGTGAAGCTCAACTTGCTGCTCCTGTATGGCCCGCAGCGCTCGATTCTCGACTCGTTCCTGGGTGGCAGGGGCGAGCTGACCGAAGCGCTCAAGCTCATCGGCGAGCGCCGGCTCAAGGCGGTGATCGATTCCGCTTTCCCGCTCCAAGACGCTGCTCAAGCACAAGCGAATATACGGGAGCGATGCGGTGAGAATCGCCTGATGCTTGCCTGGGTGTACCCCGAGAGCAAGCCGCGGCCCTCCGACCTCGCAACGTTCACGAGGTGGCTGGATTCTGGGCGGGAGCGATCTCGCTGAGCCGCTTGAGGTCGAGCACCATTTGGCCCTCAGCGTCCGCCTCGAAGGCGGGGACGAAGCGGGCTCCCCAGACCACCTCTTCGTGCCGGTAGGAGTGGCGAACGTGGACCGTCTGGAAGAAAGTATCGTCGAAAGCCTTTATCAGAATCAGAAACTCGGCTTGCTGCCCGGCGAGGTGTTCGGCAGTCTGGCCCCAGAGCGGGCTGGCCTCGTCGATGGGATGAACGACGGTCCAGGTGAGCGGCAGGAACTGGACGGAAGTCCGCTCCAGCGCAAGGGACTTGTACTTGCGGACCGGACCGTGGTCCGAGGGTTCGACGGTCATCAGGAGCATCTGCGCTTCAATCTCCATCAAATTGTTGCTGCGCCGATTCGCCACGCGGAATTGCAGGCTGGTGCCGGCCTGATAGGGCGCCACAATCATCTGTTTGCTGAAGGCCAGGCGCGCCGCAGGCCGGGAGAATCGCCCGAAGACCAGGCCGGTGACGATGGCAAACGCCATCAGCCCGAGAAGGGCTTGTGAAGCCGCCACCAGGTTGGCCAGCAGGCCGTCGGGAGAGATCCGGCCGTATCCCAGGGTGGTGAACGTTTGGGCGCTGAAGAAGAAGGCACTCATAAAGCGGTCAGACGCCGTGCTGGTCTCGGCGCCGTGCAGATGTTCGACGCCAATCCCCAGGTAAACGAAGGCAAACACCAGGTTGGCAATCACATACGCGCCGAAGATCATCGCCACGAAAACGGGCCAAGAGGTGTTGATCATGAAGAGATAGGGATGTACGTCCCGCCAGGTGGCGCCCCGGCGACGAACATTGAATTGCCCATTCGGGTTGAGGACGCGAAGCAAATCGCCGCGGTATTTCTCTGTAAAGCCGGGGTCGAACGAAGGTTTGTCCATGATCGCCGGCATGCACGATGTCCTCTATTTGAAGAGACGGTTCTTGACCGCGGGGTTGCCACAGCCCGCGGGAAGTTGTTCAGAATCGTACCAAAGGTGATTGCCTCGAAACACTCTGCATGCCGCCCGAGAACCTGCACTTACCTCGGTCCCTGATGCTTCAGGAACGTCCCTCGCTCTAGCTCCTGGAATGCCTGTCGGAGCTGCTCCTGCGTGTTCATTACGATCGGGCCGTACCACGCCACGGGCTCCTGAAGCGGTTTCCCCGAGACTAGCAGGAACCGGACCCCATCGTCCCCGGCCTGCACCGTGACTTCGTCGCCGCGGTCGAAGAGCACGAGCGAGCGGTTGTCCGCCTCCGTGGGAGGCGACGTGTCCGCCCATCCGACCGATTCGGTGGGCACCGCGAGGGGACCCGAGGCGTTGCAGAACTTCCCCGCCCCGGCGAAAACGTACGCAAAGGCGTGGCGAGAGGTCTCGACCGGCAGGGTCTTCCTCTTGCCTGGCGGAACAGACACATCGATGTAGATCGGGTCGGCAGCGACTCCATCCACGGGGCCGCTCTTTCCCCAAAAGCTTCCGCAGACTACCCGAACCTGAGTACTGTCGTCGTCGGAGATCACAGGGATCTCGGGCGCTTTCACCTCCTGGTATCGAGGCGCGGTCATCTTGAGCGATGACGGAAGGTTCCCCCACAATTGGAAACCGTGCATTCGCCCGTTTGGGTCGCCCTTCGGCATCTCCTGGTGAATGATGCCGCTCCCCGCCGTCATCCACTGGACGTCGCCCGCGCCGATGGCCCCGCGGTTCCCGATGCTATCGCCGTGTTCGACGGTTCCCGCGAGGACATAAGTGATGGTCTCGATCCCGCGGTGGGGGTGCCACGGAAAACCCGCCAGATAATCCTCCGGTCGCTCATTGCGAAAGTCGTCGAGCAGGAGAAAGGGATCGAAGTCGGACGTGTTCTCGAAGCCGAACGCGCGCCGCAGGTGAACGCCCGCACCTTCCAGGGTCGGCTTTGCCCTGATGAGCCGCTTAATGGGTCGAAGGGACATATTGTCCTCCAGGACCAAGAGTGTACCCTGTTGAACGCTGGGCTGCAAAT
>JAIQGB010000428.1 GCA_020072905.1 Terriglobia bacterium
GGAGGCTTGTTCCGAACATGGCGGGATCGTCGGAATTCAGCGTGACCACCAAGCCGCTCTCGATGAAGCGGGGCAACGGATGGTCTTCGAAGCGCGCGATCAAGCCGGTGGCGAGGTTGCTGGTGGGGCAGACTTCCAAAGGAATGCGCCGATCGCGTAGCAGGGCCATCAATCCCGAGTCTTGGATGGCCGTCAAGCCGTGGCCGATGCGCTCGGCGCCCAGGAGCTCCACCGCCTGGCGAATGCTCTCGGGGCCGGCCGCTTCGCCGGCGTGCGCGGTCAAATGCAAACCCGCCTCGCGCGCCTCACGATAGACGTCCGCAAAAAGTTCTGCCGGGCCGCGCGCTTCGTCACCGCCAATGCCGAAAGCCACGACGCGGCGCGAGCGGAACCGTATCGCCCACCCCAGCACCTCGCGCGCGTGGTCGGTCCCGAAGTGGCGGACCGCGTCGAAAATCCATTGCAGCCGAATGCCCAGCCGGGCCTCGGCCGCGGTGGCGGCCGCTGCGACCGCGTCGAAGACGGCCTCCACCGGTTGCTTCTTCCAGAGCAGGACACCCACGGCGAGCGTGACCTCGGCGTACCTCACGTTCTGCCGTCTCAGTTCCTCGGCCAGGCGCGTGGTAGCCAGCGCATAGTCCTCCGGGGTATTGAGGAGCAGCGCGAGCACGCCGAAGGCCTTGAGGAAATTATCGAAGTTCCCGTAGCGATAGGAGTCTCGCCGGCGGTCGCTGATCCAGTTGCCGACCTCCCGGCGCAGCCAACTCTTGTTCCCGGAAAGCTCCCGCAGAGTCTCCGGACGCACGCTGCCTTCGAGATGCAGGTGCAACTCCACTTTCGGCAGATGGGCAATGAAGGATTTGAGGGAGCTAGTGGTTTCCGTCACGCCGGTTCAGTGGCCAGTAGGCAGAAGGCAGAGAGCGGAAGGCAGCAGACGGTAGTCTGCAATCCTTGGCAGTGAAGTATCAACGCTACCTTCTACCACTACCAGAATTCTCTCCATCGGTCGGCTGGGTTCTTCAATTCCGATTGTCCCCCGCGGTCCGTTGCGGCGCCTCTGATCACGGTCTAAACAAAGGTGTGATAGGTCCCTTGCAGGGTTCGAAACACTAGGTACCGTCTTCTGCGGTCTGTGCTCAGGAATGTCTTGATTTCCAGGCCCCCCAGAGGTTTGGCTTTCAATCCCTTCGCGATCTCGGCCCGCCCCTCTGGCTATGAGTTCCTATTCGCAGGCCGCTCTTGCCTTCTAACTTGCGACTCTTGTCTGCTGCTTTCTGCCTACTGCCTTCTGCCAACTTGATCCGTTCCGAAGCGAGACTATCGAGCCGGAAGCTGGGGCCGGCCGGCATTCAGCCAGGCCGTGTACCAGTAAGAGCCGGCGTCCTGCGCGGCGTTGTTGAGCTCGCGCACGGCGAAGGAGCCGATCTCAGTATAGAACCGGTCGAGATAATCGTCGTTGTAGTCCCGCAGACCCTTTAGCGCCACGCGGTCGGCGAGCACGATTTGGTCGACCCAGGTATTGGCCTCCAACACGGCGTCGAAAGCGTGTTCGGTAGGGTCTTCGATCTTCGTGGCCCGCGCCGGACGAAAGATGAAGAAGCCCTGAAAGCGGTCCATCAGCGTCACGCCAAAGCGGGCGGAGAGTCCCGTCTGTCCGGTCAACTGGCCGTCGTAATTAGAGGTCGTGTGCAGCGGATCGTGTGTGTCGGCCACATAATGGCCCAGAGCCGCGGCCAGTTCCTTGGCCTCGTCCCACTTCTGGGCCTTCAGCGCGTTGGTCAGCCGCAGGCTGTATTCACCGACGTGCCAGGGGAGCAGTCCGTTGCGATTGATGGGTCCCCCGCCCAGCTTCTCCACGGCCTGCTTGAAGTTGTGCGGAAGCTCCAGGTAGGGGAACATTCCGTACTTATCCAGATACATGTAATGCCGCTTGCGTTCGTAACGGTCCTTCTCCATCCAGGCATCGGGGTCGTTCGCGTGGTCGATCAGAAACTGGCGGTTCGCGGCGAAGAAGCCGCGGATGTCCGGCGGCAAGGTCTCGACGGCCCAGTTGTTGACCAAGCGATGAGCCGTCGGCCCCCAGGCGAACGCCGTGCCGCTCGTCGCGAGTAAGATCAGCAAGGCCGCCGAGAGGGTTCTGGAAAGGGCTCTTGTCACCGTCTTGGGCCTCAGGTTATGTGAACAATCAGCCGGAATCATCTCCGCCGGTCCATTTGCCACACAGGATTGCCTGTGATTCTATCCGATTTCTCACCGCCTGTCGCATTCAAGTCGCCCCCAGTGTTTGACGCTTGAACCCCGACGGGTCGTGGCGGTCCGCGGCACGCTCCCAGCGCTTGCCTTGCGTGGCTACGCCTTCCCGACGGAGGCCACGCGCGGCGCGCGGCCGAACTCGCTGCGGTGGCGGCTATAACTGAAGTAAATCGTCAGACCGATGGCCAGCCACACCAGGAACCGCGCCCAGGTTTCGAGCGGCAGGCTGGCCATCAGGACCAGACAGCAGAGGATGGAAAGGATCGGGATGACGGGCACCCAAGGCGTGCGGAAGGCCCGCTTTCGTTCCGGCTGGCGGCTCCGCAGGACGAGCACACCGAGAGAAACCAGCAAAAAGGCGAAGAGCGTGCCGATATTCGAGAGGTCGGCGAGCGTCCCGATGTCGAAGATTCCCGCCGGGACCGCCACGAAAAGTCCCGCCGCCCAGGTGCTGATATGGGGCGTGCGGAAACGCGCATGGACCTTCGAGAAGATGCGCGGCAGTAATCCGTCGCGCGACATCGCGAACCAGACGCGTGCTTGGCCGAGCTGGAAGACGAGGAGTGAGCTGATCATCCCGGTCAGCGCCCCCAACGTGACCCAGCGCTGCACGCTGTGGAGCCCGATGGCGCGCAGGGCGTTCGCCACGGGCGCGGCGTTGCGCAGCGTGTCCCAATGCTGGATGCCCGTCAGCACGATCGCGACGGAGACATAGAGGACCGCGCAGATGATCAGCGAGGCGATGATGCCGAAGGGCACGTCGCGCTGCGGCTGGCGGCATTCTTCCGCCGCCGTGGAGACCGAATCGAACCCGATGTAGGTGAAGAAGACAATCGCCCCGCCCGTCAGCACTCCCTGCCAGCCGTTGGGCATGAACGGCTTCCAGTTCGACGGGTGGATATAGTGCAACGCCGCAAAGATGAAGATCAGGATGGCGACAAGCTTCACGGTCACCATGAAATTGTTGGCGCCGGCGCTTTCGCGGATGCCAATCACTAAAACCACGGTGATCGCCATGACGATGAGGAACCCGGGGACGTTGAAGTAGGCTCCCGTGCGGTGGCCGGAAACGAAGAGCGGCTCCATGAACTCGCGCGGCAGGCGGATGCCGAAGCTCTGCAGCAAGCTGTCGACGTATGCCTGACCGCGTACTCGAGGATGAGGTCCCAGCCGATGATCCAGGCGATGATCTCGCCCAGCGTGGCGTAGGTGTAGGTATAGGCGCTGCCGGCGATGGGAATCATCGAGGCAAGCTCGGCATAGCAGAGGCCCGCCAGCGCGCAGACGATGGCCACGAGCAGGAAGGAGAGCGCGATGGCCGGCCCGGCACCCGGTCGGCCCGCCATTCCGAGGGCTCCGCCGCCGTGCAGGACGAGGTCGAGCAGTGGTGCTTTCCAGATGGAATGAACTTCGAGGACTTCCCCCGCCGCGGCCGTACCCGTGAGGATGAAAATCCCCGTGCCGATAATGGCGCCGATGCCGAGCGCGGTCAGCGACCACGGCCCGAGCGTCCTGCGCAGACGATGGTCCGCCTGGTCGGCGTCCGCGATCAGCTTGTCGATGCTCTTGGTGCGAAAAAACTGGCTCATGACGGCACTGCACTGTGCGTCGCGACAAGCAGTGGGCGAATTGAGCGTCGGGCGACCGGGCCATTGCGCCGTTGAAGATGCACCTGGACCCAATGAATCAAAGGCTCAATGATTCAATCCCGGTTGCTCGTCACTCGTCACTGTTCTTCTCACCTCCGCGGCGGCGCCCCTGGACCTCGCTTCTTCACCTTGGGCTTGCGTGAGCCGCGTGGCTCCGTCTGTTTGGGCTGGGGCGGCCGCTTCTTGCGCGCCGCGCGCTTCAGTGTTTCTCATCGTTCAAGCCTTTTCAAGCGACGCGTACCGTTGGACAAACTTCTTCGTCCCGTAGCCGGGAAAGCTGACCGTCAGCTTCGTGTCGTCGCCATCGCCTTCGCACCCCAGCACCGTGCCCAGGCCGAACTTGGGATGGCGCACGAGCGTGCCAAGTTTCCAGCGGCCCGGTGAGCGCGGCGCGCCGATCCCCAAGCCGCTGGAGCCCCTGTGCCTGGAAGGCGCCCGGCCCCGGTCGCGCAGGAAGCGATCCGCCTCAAACGGCGAATTGACGGCATTCTCCCACATCGTGCGCGGTTTCGACGCTGAAAATGCGGCGCCCGCGGGTTCCACCAATTCCGCAGGGACTTCGCGCAGGAATCGCGAGGGACGTGTCGTTTCGAAATCTTCCCGCGCAAAAGACCTGCGTGCGCGCCCGCGGGTGAGAATCAAGCGGTCGCGCGCCCGCGTCATGCCGACGTAGCAGAGCCGCCGCTCTTCTTCCAGCGCCGCATCATCCTCGAGGGAGAGCTTATGCGGGAAGAGGCCTTCTTCCAGGCCGGCGAGAAAGACGACGGAGAATTCCAGGCCTTTGGCGCTGTGCAGCGTCATGAGGGTGACCCGCGCCCGCTCATCGTAGTCGTCGGCGTCGGAAACCAGCGCCGCGTGGTCCAGGAATTCCGCCAAGGTCTCACCGCGCTCCTCCGCTTCCGCCGCGGCGTTCACCAATTCCTGGAGGTTCTCGATGCGGTCTTCAGCCTCCGGGGTATTCTCCTGGCGAAGCATCTCCAGATAGCGGGTCCGGTCGAGCAGTTCGCGGAACAAACCGCTCAGGGAGAGTTGCTCGCGCGCGGCGACGAGTTGACCGATGAGTTCGTAGAAGCCTGCCAGCGCCCGGAGAGCGCGGGCCGGAAGCAGCTTCGCCGCCAGTTCCTGTTCGAGCCCTTCCCACAGGCTGAGGTTGGCCCGCCGCGCCGAAGCCTGCACCGCCCCGACGGTTGTCCCGCCGATTCCCCGCGGCGGCGTGTTGAGAATCCGCAGCAGAGCAGCCGAGTCGCGCAGGTTGGTCACCAGGCGCGCGTAAGCGAGGATGTCTTTAACCTCCGCGCGCTCGTAAAAACTGAACCCTCCCACCAAGCGGTAATCAATCCCCAGCCGGCGAAGCGCCTCCTCAAAGAGGCGCGACTGCGCGTTGGTTCGATAGAGAACCGCGACCGTGCCGTCGCCCGAGGCGAGGGCGCGCTGGATCTCCCCTGCTACGAAGAGCGCTTCCTCTTCTGCGTCGCCGGCCTCATAGAGGGCCACGCGCGCGCCGCCCGCGCGGTCCGTCCAGAGCGTCTTGCCTTTGCGCGCCACGTTGCGGCTGACCACGGCCGTCGCGGCGTCAAGGATCACCTGCGTCGAGCGGTAGTTCCGCTCCAGGCGGATAATGCGCGTCCCTGGATAATCTTTCTCGAAATTGAGAATGTTCTCGATGTCGGCGCCGCGCCAGCGGTAAATCGACTGGTCCTCGTCGCCCACCGCGCACAGATTCTGCTGCGCGAGGGTGAGCTGGCGGATCAACTGGTACTGGATGCGGTTGGTGTCCTGGTATTCGTCGACAAGGATGTGGCGAAAGCGGCGGTTGTATTCCTCGCACACGGCCGGAGCCTGGTAGAAGAGCTCGACGGTTTTGAGGAGCAAGTCGTCGAAGTCGAGCGCGTTCGCGTCGCGCAACTTTCGCTCGTATCGCTCAAAGAGCGAGGCCAGCCGTTCGCCGGCGGGATCCGCCGCCCGACGATAAACCTCCTCGGGCGTCCAGCCGCGATTCTTGGCGTAGCTGACGCGCGCCAGCGCCGCGCGCGGCGAGCCCACCAGATCGCTCAGCCCCAGCTCTTGAATCGCCGTTTTCATCGTCCGGGCTTGGTCGTCTTCATCGTAGATGGAGAAATCCCGGCTGTAGCCGAGCTGGTCGATGCTCCGACGCAGCACGCGCACGCAAAACGAGTGGAAGGTAGAAATATGCGGCCAAGTCTCCAGGTTTTCGGAGAGCAGCCGCGCCACGCGCTCTTTCATCTGCTCCGCAGCTTTGTTGGTGAAGGTGACGGCGAGGATGCTCTCCGGCGCCACTCCCCGCTCGCCGATCAGATAAGCAATGCGATAGGTGATGGCGCGGGTCTTGCCGCTTCCCGCGCCGGCCAGGATCAGCAGCGGCCCTTCGGTGTGCTCAACCGCTTCGCGCTGCTGGGTGTTCAGTTGATCGAGAAGATGGGACATGCAGGCCCGCGCCGGCGGACGGTTCTCCTGCGGCAGAAGTTGCTCTCAGTGAGTGCGGCCACAGCCG
>JAIQGB010000429.1 GCA_020072905.1 Terriglobia bacterium
GGGGTTGCCGTGTGTCGGGAAGTGAGAACGAATACCGCGTTACCCTACACGTATCTCCTTCTGACCTGCCCAAAAGGTCAAGACCAGGAGTTGGGCGAAGAAATGAAGGCTGGCGCGGATGATGTCCTGGCCAAGCCATTCACCGCTGGAGAACTGGCGGTCCGGTTGCACGTCGGCCAGCGGATTTTGGAATTGCAGGAGGGACTGCAGAAAGCCCAGGCTGCCATCGGTTACCAGACGACCCACGATCCCCTGACGGGCCTCGCCAACCGGCCGGCCGTTCTCGATTCGTTTCACCGGGAGCTCGCGCGGGCGGGCCGCGAAGGAACTCGGATGGCGCTGATCCTGGTCGAGGTCGACCGGTTCAAACAGATCAACGAGACGTACGGTCTGGCGGCTGGCGATGCCGTGCTCCGGGAGACGGCGCGCGAGATTCGTTCCATCATCCGGCCTTATGACTCGGTGGGACGGTACGGCGGCGAGGAATTTCTGGTCATTGTCCCCGGCAGTGACGCACCGAGCGCCCGCAGCCAAGCGGAGCGCATCCGCGCTGCAGTGACCGGTCAAGGCATGGACCTCTCCGAGTGGGGAAAGTTCGACACGGGGAAAGCGGACAAAGTACACGTCACGCTCAGCGTGGGCATCGCCGCGGGAGAAAAGGTCAAGGAGTCAGAGCCCTTCCTCCGCGCTGTGGAGGCGGCCCTCGCACGCGCCAAGAAGGCGGGCCCCAATCGAATCGAGACGGCCGCGGAAACGGACCTCCGGTAGCGCCGCCTTACTCCACGGCGATGTGAGTCTCGGTCCGTTCCACGCCCTCGAGCTTCTGGATGTTGTCCATCACCAGTTGGTTGAGTTTTCTTTCGTCGGGCGTTTCCACATACGCGAAAACATCCGGCAAGCCCCAGCAGGCGTCGGCGTGACGCACGCCGTTCATCTCGCTTACGGCATTGACGACGTCGCGCACTTTCCCGGGCCGCACATTGATCAGGACATAAGCTCTCATGGTCGGTCCTCCCGGCAGGATGCGGGCGGGGGCCACTTACCGGCGGAGGGGAATTCGGCGGCCGATCGCCTCCGCTCGCCTGCCTCTACGGAACTCTCGGCTCTCGGAATGGCTTGAATTCTAGCACCGGACGGAAGGGAATGCGCGGTCCGCGTGTCTTGCGCTTCTGCGCGCGGTCGGGCAATTCTTATCGGCCCCATAAACCGAATTGATTGGTTGCGCAGAGCGCGCCTTTCTATAATCGCCCTTGCAACGCAAGAGTCTCAGGCATCACAAGCCGACGGAGGAAATTGCTATGCGCAGGCTGCTCGTCCGGGTGCTGTTGGGGGGTGTGTTGATCCTGGGAGCAGGGCTTCCACAGGGCTACGCAGTGAGTTCAGCTTCTTTGCACCCGGCGTCAGACACCCCGCCGGCGGCACAACATGTCCAGGAGCAAATGTCGCAGCTCCAAGCCCAGGCTGCGGACGCCAAGAGCGCCGGGGACAACGCCTGGCTGCTGGTCAGTTGCGCGCTGGTGCTGATGATGACGGGCCCGGGATTGGCGCTCTTTTACGGCGGGCTGGTGCGCAAGAAGAACGTGCTCGCCACCATGATGCAGAGCTTTACGCTGATGGCGCTGGTGACGGTGCTCTGGGCGCTTTTCGGATATAGCCTGGCGTTCGGGCCGGGCAACAGTTTTATCGGCGGCCTGGACTTTGCTTTCCTGCGCGGCGTGGGCGCGGCTCCGGACGCGGATTATGCCGCCACTGTCCCCGCCCAGTCGTTCATGATGTTCCAGTTGATGTTTGCGATCATCACGCCGGCGCTGATCACCGGAGCCTTTGCGGAGCGGATGAAGTTCAGCGCCATGGTCGCATTCATGGTCTTGTGGTCGATCATCGTCTACGATCCGATGGCGCACATGGTCTGGGGCAAAGGAGGGTGGCTGAACGCCGCGGCGGGTGGAGCCTTCCCCACGCTGGATTTTGCCGGGGGGACCGTTGTCCACATCACTTCCGGCGTTTCGGCCCTCATCTGCGCTCTCTACCTTGGGAAGCGTCTCGGCTTTCCCAAGGAGCCGATGCCGCCGCATAGCGTGGTGCTCAGCTTTATCGGCGCTTGCCTGCTGTGGGTGGGTTGGTTTGGATTTAATGCGGGGAGCGCCTTGGGGGCGGGCAGTCTGGCGACCAGCGCCTTCGTCGCCACGCACTTTGGCGCGGCGGCCGCGGCGGTCGGCTGGGCGGGAGCGGAATGGATCCGCAACGGCAAGCCCAGCGTGCTCGGAGCGATGTCCGGCTGTGTCGCCGGGTTGGTGGCCATTACCCCGGCCTCGGGATTTGTCGGCCCGATGTCCGCGCTGGTCATCGGCCTGATCGCCGGCGTGGTGTGCTATCTCATGGTGGCGAAGGTCAAGGCGGCGTTCGGTTATGATGATTCGCTGGACGCCTTCGGGGTTCACGGCGCGGGTGGGACGGTGGGGGCCCTGCTGACCGGCATCTTCGCCTCCAGTGCCGTGAACGCCATTTTCAAGGACAGCCAGGGAAACGCCGTCGCGGTCGGCCTGCTGGAAGGCCATGCGCGCCAGATGGTGAACCAGTTTGTAGGCGTGCTCATCGCTTGGGCGCTGGCGATCGTGGGCACGCTGGCGATCCTGAAAGTCGTAGACGTGGTCATCGGCCTGCGTGTCCCCGATGACGCGGAAGTCCAGGGCCTCGACCTCTCCCAGCACGGGGAGGAAGGATACAATCTGGAGGCTTGAGCCGCCCGGCGAGGCGGACAGGTCCGACCGGTCGCCCGCCGCTGGAAAGAACGCCGCGGCGTTCTTCATCGATTTCGACAACGAAAAAGGAAGAGGTGCCATGACAAAACTGGAAGCGATTATTCAGCCTTCAAGGCTCGATTCCGTCAAAGAGGCGCTGCGGGAAATCGGCGTCAACGGTATGACGGTCTCCGAAGTGCGCGGCCATGGCCGCCAGAAAGGGCACACGGGGGTGGCGCCGCAGTCCGTGCGATATGACCTCTCAGGTTTCGCCTCTTTCTTCACTTTCGGGACATTACGCGGCGGAATGCGCCAAGATCCGGCGGCATTTCGAGGATTCCGGCGATGGTCGGGCTGCCGTCTTGGCACGCGCGGATTTGGTTGACACCATCGTCGCGCAGCTCTACCAGAAGTTCATCTCACCCGAATTGAACGCTCCGCAAGGTCTCTGCCTTGTGGCCCTGGGGGGCTACGGGCGGCGTGAGCTTTTTCCTCACTCCGACATTGATCTGTTGTTTCTCGTCGCCGACCGGTGGGCGGAGACGTCTCACCGCGAGGCCATCGCGGCCATGGTGCGCACCCTGTGGGACCTCGGCCTGCGCGTCGGACAATCAACCCGGACGCTCAGCGACTGTAGCCAGCTTCATCGCGACAATCTGGAGTTCAACATCTCCTTGCTCGACTGTCGCCACCTGGCGGGCAGTCCCGAGCTCTCCCGCCGCCTGCACGATGAGGCCATTCCGCATCTGGTCGGGCGCGACCGCCAGGACCTGGTCCGGAATCTCGCGGACATGACCGAGCAGCGCCACGCCAAGTACGGAAACACGGTTTTCCATCTTGAACCCAACCTCAAGGAAGCTCCTGGAGGATTGCGTGACTACCACGTGGCTTGCTGGCTGGCTCGGATTGCGGAGATTGAAACGAAGGGCGGGTCCGCTGTCCCCGAGGAATCCTGGCCGCCGGCCCTGCGGGCTGCGGGCAATTCGGCGTTTACGTTCCTCGCCGCGACGCGCTGCCTGCTGCACTATCGCTACGAGCGCGACGACAACCTGCTCACTTACGAAATGCAGGACGAGGCAGCAGGTTCCGGCATCGGATTCGATTCTGGTCAGCCACTTCCCACCACAGACTGGATGCGGACATACTTCCGCCACGCGCGAGCAGTCTTCCAGTTGGCGGACCGGATGATGGAAGAAGCCTTGCCGGCGACCTCGTCGCTCTACGGCCTCTTTCAGGAATGGCGCGCGCGCCTTTCCAACGCGGATTTCGCGGTCTTGCGCGGGCGGATCTATCCGCGGCAGCCCGCGATTGTTGATGATCCGGCGCTGTTGGTCGGGCTTTTCGAACTGGTCGCCCGACATGGACTGGAGCTGAGCCGGGAAGCGGAGCGGTGGGTCGAAGAGTGCCTTCCCATCGTGGGGGCGAAGGCGGCGAGTTACTCAGGCTTGTGGCCTATCTTCCGCCGCATTCTTACCCTCCCTCATGCCGTCGAGGCACTGCGAGCCATGCACCGCTCGGGCGTGCTCGTCGCCTTGTTCCCTGAATTGGCGGTGATTGATTGTCTGGTGATTCGTGACTTCTACCACCGCTACACCGTGGACGAACACACTCTGACGACCCTCCAAAACCTGCAATCCCTCGCGGCCCTTCGGCGCGCGACGGGGTCGATCCGGCCTCGCAAGGAAGCGGGAGGCTGGGAGCCGAGATTGGCGGAAATCCACAGCGAATTGGAGCAGCCCGAACTGCTGTCCCTCTGTCTCCTCCTTCACGATGTGGGCAAAGGACTGCCCGCCGAGGATCATGTCGAGGGGAGCCTCAACGCGGAGGCGGCGGTCTCCGAACGGCTGGGACTCAATGCGGGCGAGCGCGAAACGCTTCGCTTCCTGATTGCAAACCACCTCGAGATGTCCGCGACCCTCTTGCGGCGGGACATCTTCGACCCGGACACCATTCGGACGTTTGCGGAAAAGGTGGGCACCGCGGAACGCCTGAAGCTGCTGACCCTCCTAACCTACGCTGACATCAAAGCGGTGAACCCCGAGGCCTTGACGCCCTGGAAAGCGGAGATGCGCTGGCAACTCTACGCGCAGACGTCGAATTACCTAACCCGGACCATCGATGAGTCGCGGGTGCACGTGAGTGAGGGCGGTCTGGCAAAGGTCGAGGAGGTGCGCCGTCTAGTTTCGACGTCGGCTGCGGCAGAGAGCCTCGGCGGGTTCCTGGAGGGATTCCCGAAGCGTTACCTCGAGACCCACTCGCCGGAAGAAGTCGCCGAACATTTCGCACAATGGTGCCAGCTTGTTGCGAATCCTGTTCAAGTGACGCTCCGCGCCCGGGGGCGCTATTTCGAGCTGACCGTCCTGACCGCTGACCGGCCATTCCTCTTTGCCTCACTCACTGGAACGCTTGCGGCGTGGGGGATGAACATTCTCAAAGCCGATGCCTTTGCCAATCGAGCCGGGACGGTTCTCGATACGTTTCGCTTCGTGGACCTGCACAGGACACTCGAACTGAATCCCACCGAGGTTGATCGTTTCAAGGCCAGCGTCGTGGATATCTTGACCGGAAAAGTTGATCTAGCGACGCTAATGAGCGGGCGAGTGAACGGCCAAGCGCTCGGTCGGCCCAAGGTTCCCATACCCACGCAGGTGCGGTTCGACGATACGTCCTCTTCACATACTACACTCCTCGAACTCATCACCCATGACCGGCCGGGGCTGCTCTATCACGTCAGCTCAGTGCTGGCCAGCCTGGAGTGCAATATCGAGGTCGCCCTCATCGACACCGAAGGGCAGAAAGTGATCGACGTGTTCTATCTGACTTCTGCGGGCGGCAAATTGGGTGGAGAGAAGCAGGAGCAGGTCCAAGGCGCACTTCTTGAGAAGCTTTCCGGCGATGCCGTCTGACCGAATCGGGGGGAGGCTGGCAGTGAGCCGGCTAGCTCCGCGGCTTGAAGCCTTGCGGCCTTGCCTCAAAGGTACTCCGCGTGTGCCGCTTGACGATTCGCTCCAAGCCCCAGAGCTGAGCCTCTGAGCCCGTTTCCTTAAGATGCTGAAAAGAAACGGTGTTAGTGCTCTGGCAGCGTGGGCACGGCGTTAGGAGGCGGCCGGAGACCTCTACAGGAGGGCCGGCAAAGTAGAAGATCGATTTCACTGTGTCGTGGGAAGTCAACAGCATGCAGTTGTAGCACACAAACCAGGACTTTCTGTCGACTTTCCTTAGGACGTCCAGAATTCCCATCCAAGACTCCCCAGACCTGCTTCCCATCCATTATGTCCGAAAGAGC
>JAIQGB010000430.1 GCA_020072905.1 Terriglobia bacterium
GGTCAACGGGGTGCTGCTCCGCCCGCTTCCCTATCCTGAGCCTGAGCGGATCGTGGAAATCTCCCGCACTTACCGTGGCGAGCTGGAGATGTCGAACTTCAGCGCCGCGCAGTTCGCTTTCTGGCAGGAGCACCGCAATCCGTTCCAGTATCTCGCCGCCTCGACCGAAGTAGGCTTCAACCTTGCCGGGACAGGACGCGCCGAACGCCTGCGGGCCCTGCGCGCCTCGACGGAATACTTTCACGCCCTCGGAGTGCAACCGGCCCTGGGCCGCGACTTTCGCGCCGAGGAGGACCGCGTCGGCGGCCCGAACGTCGCGATTCTGAGCAACGGCCTCTGGAATCGCGCTTTCGGCGGAGACCGGCAGGTGCTCGGCCGCAGCATCCTGCTCGATGGGGAGTCCTTCACGGTGGTCGGGGTTATGCCCACCGGTTTTGAAAGCATTCCCCCGGCGGACCTCTGGACCACCATTGGCCAAGTGGCCCACACGACCGGCAGTGGCTCCAACTATGAGGTGATCGGCCGGTTGAAGCCGGACGTCTCCCGCCAACAAGCGAACGGTTTTCTGGCCACGTTGACCCGGCCATTCCTCAGCCAGTTTGCTTCCGACATGCCCGCGCACATCGCCAAAGGCGCCAGCTTCAGCGCCTTTCCCTACCGGTATGTGGTCACCAGCGATTTGCGCACGCCGCTGCTGGTGCTGTTCGGCGCTATCGGCTTTGTGCTGCTCATCGCCTGCGTGAATGTGGCAAATCTTCAACTGTCCCGCGCCGCGACGCGAGCCCGGGAAATGGCCGTCAGGACGACGCTGGGCGCCAGCCGTCGGCGAATCTTCCTGCAGCTTCTCACGGAAAACGTTTTGCTCTCGCTCCTGGGAGCTGCGCTCGGTCTGCTGGTCGCCCAATGGGCTCTGAGTTCCCTGCTCGCCCTGACGCCCACCGACTTGCCCCACGGCGGCGAAATCTCCCTGGATCGCTGGGCCCTGCTATTTACCGCACTCGTGGCAATCGCAGCGGGAATTCTGTTTGGTCTTGCGCCCGCCTTTCAGGCCGTGCGAACCGACCTGAACCAATCCCTCAAAGAAAGCGGTGGACGGACGGCTTCGCGGCGTCAGCGCCTCGGCGCGGCGCTGGCCGTCGGAGAGGTGGCCTTGTCGCTCGTGCTCCTGGTGGGCTCAGGGCTGCTGATTGAGACGTTCGCCAACCTGCTCACCACCAATCCCGGCTTCGATCCGCGCCCTATCCTTTCCCTGCAAATCTGGACGACCGGGTTGCGGTACAAATCCGGCGGCGCCCTGGCGAATTTCTACCAGGATGTCGTTCGCCGGATCGAGGCCATCCCGGGCGTCGAAAGCGCCGCCGTGGTCGCGGCGGGCCTGCCGCTGGAACGGGGAGGGAATGTTCCCTTGAAGATTGCGGGGCGCAAGGACTCCGAGTTGTTTTCAGCGGATTATCGCGAAATTATACCAGAATACTTCCGCGCTCTCGGCGTCCCTCTTCAGCGAGGGCGGGCCTTCAACGAGGTGGATTCGCCAGATGCCCGCAAAGTGGCGGTCGTCAACGCGGCCTTTGCTCGCAAGTATTTTTCCGATCGCAACCCCATCGGCGGACAACTGGACCTCACGATGCTCGGGGACACTCAACGCGAGATTGTCGGCGTGGTCGGCGACGTGAAATCGCATTTGAACGAACCGGCGGAGCCGACCGTTTTCGTCCCCGTGGCCCAGGCCTCCTATGACGTCGACCGGATCTTTCAAGGCTGGTTCCCGACTTGCATCGTGGTTCGGACGGGGCCCAAACCGTTGAGCCTCAGCCAGGCGGTGGAAGACGCGGTGCGCGGTGCGGACCCGGCTTTGCCGATTGGGGAAGTGCGCTCGATGGCGCAGGTCCTCTCGCTGTCTTTGGCCTTCCGCCGCTTCTTGATGATCCTGATGACGGTCTTTGCCGGGCTGGCGCTGGTGCTGGCCGCCGTCGGCCTTTATGGCGTGATTTCCTATTCGGTAAGCCAGCGCACGCATGAGATCGGCGTCCGAGTGGCACTGGGCGCGGAGCGCCGGGACGTCCTCAAGCTGGTCGTCAGCCAGGGAATCAGGCTTGTGCTGATCGGCACAGGAGTGGGCCTGTTTGGAGCATTTGCCTTGACTCGTTTCCTCGCCAGCACGCTCTACGGCGTCAAGGCGAACGACCCGGCAACCTTCGTGGCCGTTTCGTTGCTACTGGCGGGCGTGGCGATTCTGGCAAGCTATATCCCCGCGCGCCGGGCGACCAAGGTCGATCCCATCGTGGCGCTGAGGTACGAGTGACAGTGACGAGGGACAAGTGACGAGTGACGAGCGAGAAGACAGAAGTCAGGAGTCAGAAGTCAGGAGTCAGGAGTCAGGAGACGGAGAGCAGAAATGATCAACCTGAACAACATTGAAAAATCCTACCCCGCCGGAGCGGCCCGATATTTCGTCCTGCGGCGGATCACTTTGGACGTGGCGGAAGGGGAATTCCTGACGGTGATGGGGCCTTCGGGGGCCGGAAAATCCACGCTGCTCGCCATCGTCGGCCTGCTCGACGGCGACTGGACCGGGGAGTATCACTTCTTCGACAAGGCCGTCCACAAACTCAAGCTCAAGGAGCGTGCGGAGCTGAACAAGAAATATATCGGCTTCGTGTTCCAGCAGTATCACCTCCTCGATAGCCTGACGGTCGCCGAGAATCTGGATATTCCGCTCTCTTACCGGAACATCAAAAGCTCGGAGCGGCAGGCACTCGTCGCCGACACCCTTGACCGCTTTGGGATCGTCGGCAAGAAAGACCTCTACCCGAGCCAGCTCTCCGGCGGGCAGCAGCAACTGGTTGCCGTGGCGCGCGCCGTCATCGCCAGCCCCAAGCTCATCCTCGCCGACGAGCCCACCGGCAACCTGCACTCGAGCCAGGGCAAGGAGACCATGGACCTGTTCAGGAAACTGAATAACGAAGGCCTATTGTCGCAGCTATCGGTTATTTGCATACGCAGCAACCTCCTATTATTCATAGAGATATCAAACCATCAAACATCATTGTGCCGATGGTTGGGGATGGAGATGGCGCGGTACTGGTCGATTTTGGCATTGCCAAAGAATACGATCAGGACTCGACGACTACAGCTATACGTCATTGTTCTCCTGGCTATGGAGCTCCTGAACATTATGCGCGTGGCACAAATACGCGTACAGATATTTATGGCGTGGCGGCTACCTGCTATACACTCCTCACGGGGAATGTGCCTACTGATGCTCTCTATCGCATGACGCAATTGGGTAGTAAGCATGAGGACCCGCTGGAGCTGGCTAATATGCTGGTGCCGACAATACCGCAGCATATCGTAGATGCATTGCAGCGAGCGAT
>JAIQGB010000431.1 GCA_020072905.1 Terriglobia bacterium
GTTCGCCGAGTCACTTTTGGCAGCGAACAATACCAGTGGCACGCGAATGGGCGAGAAGGTTCCGCCGATCCCGACGGCCCTGCTGCCGTTTCGAAGGTTAAAGCCCGCTCAGGCACGACCTTCACGTTGCCGAAAGCCTCGGTCACCATACTTCGCGGCCGCGTGCGTTAGGTGCCTGCTCCCGGCATGGTCAGGTTGCGACACGTTCTGGAGGGAAGAGGGTCCATGAAACTCGGTGTCGGAACGTACGCGTACATGTGGTCGATGGGTTTTGCGGGCGCGAAGCCCGCCAAGCCGCTGACGGCGCTCGAACTCCTGGCCAAGGCGCGGAAGCTGGGAGTCAATGTCGTGCAATATGGTCCCAATGCGCCGCTCGACGGGCTGCCGGAGGCTGAACTGGAGGCGCTCGTCCACCAGGCGCGCGAGTGGGAGATCGAACTCGAAGTAGGGACTCGCGGCCTTGCGGCGGAGCACCTGCGACAGCAAATCGCCCTCACCCGTCGCGTGGGAGCGACGCTGCTGAGAACAATTCCGGAGGTTGGCAACGGCCGCATTCCTTCCATGGCCGAGGCCGCCAACCTTCTGAAAGCGGTCCTTCCCGAACTTGAGTCGGCGGGCGTGAAACTGGCGATGGAAAACGGCCGGATCCCTTCGGCAGAATTGCGCCGCCTGCTCAACTCACTCGACAGTCCCTGGGTTGGCATTACTCTCGACACCGTCAACTCGCTGGCCATACCGGAGGGTTGGGAAGAGGTCACGCGCAACCTCGCGCCTTACACGCTGTGCTTGCACGTGAAGGATTTCGTCGTCCAGCGGGTGTGGCACATGATGGGATTCACCGTGGAAGGCCGGCCAGCGGGGCAGGGCCAGCTCGACCTTGCTGGGCTGCTCGAAATGCTGCGCGCCGCCGGAGTTTCGCCCAACGCCATCCTCGAATTGTGGGTGCCCGAGCAGAAAACCCTCGAGGAAACCATCTCCCTCGAACAAACCTGTGTCGAGCAGAGCATTCCCTACCTGCGGCAATACATCCACGACTGACGGCGTGAGGCCACGCAGCAGTTCGACGGCGCGGACTCATAGCGGAGGGAAGAACCCCGTCAACCTTTGGCGCGGTGGCCGGGTGAGGCACAAAAAGCTGCGCGCACCGTGTCCGAGCGCTGCCTGAGCTTTGAAACGGGGCTGCGACCACATACAATAGCGTCGGCGCTGAGGTGCGCGCGCGCCGGCGCTCGGTGATTCAAACTCAGGAGTGGGTCCCCATGGGTGAACTAACCTCGCGGGAGCGCATGTTGCGCGCGCTGCGCCGCGAGTTGCCGGATTACATTCCCTGCTGCTTCATGAGTTTCACGGCGTTGCGCCGACAATGCCGAGAAGATTTCTACGAGCTTGTCAAGGCCGAGCGCGCCATGGGACTGGATTCGTTCCTCTTCATCCCCACGGCGCCGCGTCCTGAGCGGCCTGACCATCCCGATCTGCGCGGCTTGCCGGTGCGGTTCGATCCCGCCGTCGAGACCAAAGAGTGGCGCGAAACGGTCGCCAGCAGCTATGCGCTTCTGCACAAGGAATACACCACGCCGGCCGGGAGGCTCACCGCCAGCGTGCGGCTCGCCGAGGACTGGCCGCACGGTGACCACATCCCCTTCGCGGACGATTACCAGGTCTCGCACGGCATCAAACCACTCATCACGGAAGCTTCAGAACTCGAGATTCTCCCTTACCTGCTGCGGCCCCCGGCGGCTGAGGACATCGCGGCCTTCCAGGAAGAAGCGGAGAAAGCCCGAGCCTTTGCGGAAGAGGAAGGAGTGCTGCTGGCCGGCGGCTGGGGCGTCGGCGCGGACCTGGCGAACTGGCTGTGCGGTGTCCAGAACTTCACGCTGCTCGTGCACGATCAGCCGGGCTTCGCCGTGGCGCTCCTCGACATGATTCACCAGTGGAACGTGCAGCGCATGTCCGTCGTTCTTTCCGCGCCCGTGGATTTGTACATCCGGCGCGCGTGGTACGAAGGCTGCGATTTCCTTACGCCCAGGTTTTTCCGCGAGATCATGCTGCCGCGGCTCAAGACCGAAGTGGAGCTCGCCCACGCGAACGCCGCCCTGTTCGGCTACATCTGCTCGAGCGGCACGCTGCCCATGCTCGACTCTTACCTCGAGGCGGGTGTGGACGTTCTGATCGGCGTAGATCCGGTGCAGGGCACGCACACGAACCTCGAGCAGATGAAGCAGAAGGCCGGCGGAAAACTCAGCTTCTGGGGGGGCGTCTCCGGCGCGGTGACGGTCGAGATGGGGAGCGAAGAAGAGGTTCGCGATGCCGTGGCGCGCGCTATCGAGGCGCTCGGGCCGACGGGTTTCATTCTCTCTCCCGTCGACAACATCACCCTGGACGAACCGCGCACCTGGTTCAACATTGACGTGCTGATCGACGAGTGGCGCCAGCGGAGGCAGGTGCCCGGCGGGAGCTAGGCCATGGTCGGCTCAGAAGAGTTTCCAGATCGTTGAGTGAGCCCCGGGCTTATTCATATCTCAGCGCCACCATGGGATCGACCTTGGTCGCTCGCCGCGCGGGGATGTAGCAGGCGACGAGTGCCACCGTGCATAGCAAAACCGAGACACTCGCATAGGTGAGGATGTCGGTCGCTGTCACTCCCAGCAGTTGGTTCCTCAGGAACGGCGTCAGCGCCAGCGACAAGGCGAGGCCAATCGCCAGGCCGATCAGGGTCAATCGGAAGCCTTGGGCCAGCACCAGGCGGAGGACTTGCGGTCGTCGTGCTCCGAGCGCCATGCGAATAGCAATCTCGTGGGTGCGTTGGTGCGTCGTGTAGGCAATTACTCCGTAGATACCCACCGCCGCAAGGATTAGGGAGAGGAGTCCAAAGGCGCCCGCGAAGGTTCCGGCGATCCGTTCGAAGATGCTGCCGAGCAGCATGCTTGATTTAAGAGTTGTTACCCCGAAGACCGGCAGATCGGCGTTGAGTTCGTGGACAGTTCTTTCCACCGCCGAGGCGTAAGCCTGCGGATCTCCCGACACCCGCGCGTGGATGATCACCGGATCTCGGTAGTCCTGGAACAGGGGCAGAAAAATGGCGGGCGTAGGGGCATAAACCAGGCGGCGGTACTTGCCATTTCGAGCCACACCCACGACCGTGAACCAACGGCCATACAAGCTAATCCTCTTGCCGATGGCGTCTTCGCCCGGCCAGTAGCGAGCGCAAAACTCCTGATTGACGACGGCCACCGGCTGCGACTTCTCGCTGTCCGCGGCTGCAAAGTCACGCCCCGCAACGAGCGGAGTGCGCAGGGTCCGAAAGTAGTTCGGACCTACCGCGGCGCGATCGATTTCCATCGATTCGCCGGGCTGGGGTAGATAGCCATCGGGTT
>JAIQGB010000432.1 GCA_020072905.1 Terriglobia bacterium
ACCTGCTGATTGCGGGCTATCTGCTCGGCTATCTCGGCGAAGAGGAAAAGCGCCTGCGCGCCGAAATCGCCGCCATCGCCCGGATCATCTCCCGCGTACAGAGCGAAGCGGGGCTGCGCGGCGCGCTGCGCGTCGTCTTCGATGAAATCCTGCGCATCTTCGATTCCCGCCACGCCCTGCTGGCTCTCGAGGAGGCGACCACCGGCCGCGCCTATCTCTGGCGCGCCGCGCGTGAGGAAAAGAGCGGGGAAGTGGCCACGGGCTCTTCCGAGCTCGATTCTCGCGAGCGTCCCACTTATTTCTTTGAGCCTCCCGGGCAGACCTGGCACGCCGCGCGCCGCCGCTCTTCTCGGCGCGAGCCGGTCTACGACCTCTACGTGCTCAGCGAAAAGGGCACGCGCCTTTCCGACCTCTCCTGGAGCCCGCCGGAGGCCCTGCAAGCGGCCGAACCCTTCGGCTCCATCCTGGCGATGGCGTTCAACTTCGGGAACGAATGGACCGGTCAACTCTTTCTGATCGATCCGCAAGCAGGCACACGGGAATTGGCCGTACCCTTCCTGCAAACCATCGTGCGGCAAGTCGGTCCGGCGATCTACAGCGTGTTCCTGATGCGGCGGCTGCGCTCGCGGGTGGGCGCGGTGGAGCGCGCGCGCGTGGCGCGGGAGCTGCACGACGGCGTCATCCAATCGCTGATCGGCCTGGAAATGCAGGTGGACGTCCTGCGCCGCCAGCCGGCGATCACCGGCAAGACGGCAGAAGAGATGAACCGCATTCAGCAGCTTCTGCGCAAGGAAATCCTCAACCTCCGTGAAGTGATGCAGCAGATGAAGCCCCTCGATCTCGGCCCGCGAAAGCTGCTCGACTTTCTCGCCCTGACCGTGGACAAGTTCCGTCGCGACACGGGCATCGCGGCGCGCTTCATCTCGCCGCTCGAGGATGTTACCGTCTCGCCGCGCGTGGCGACGGAGGTGGCGCGCATCGTCCAGGAAGCGCTGGCCAACGTCCGCAAGCACAGCAACGCGGGCGCGGTCTCCGTGCGCTTCGACTCCCAGGACGGCCGCTGGCGGCTGGTCATCTACGACGACGGCCGCGGCTTCGATTTTTCCGGGCGCCTCAGCCACGCCGAGCTCGATGCGGCGCGCCAAGGGCCCCTGGTCATCAAGGAAAGAGTCCGTTCCATTGGCGGCGAACTCTGGGTAGAATCCGGGCCGGGGAAGGGCGCGCGCCTGGAGATCACCTTCCCGCAGAGGACCCATGGATAAAGCAACGATCCGCATCCTCATTGCCGACGACCATCCCATCTTCCGCGACGGGCTGCGCAGGCTGCTGGAAGCCGAGCCCGGCTTGCACGTCATCGGCGAAGCCTGCGACGGGGCGGAGGCCGTCAAGCTGGTGCGCCAGCTCAAGCCGGACGTCCTGCTCCTCGACCTCTCCATGCCCCGCGTGCCGGGACTCGAGGCCCTCGCCGACCTGGCAAAGTCGCAGTCGCCGGTGCGCACCATCGTTCTTACCGCCGCCATCGAACGGAATCAGATCGTGGAGGCGCTGCAGCTCGGCGCGCGCGGCATCGTGCTCAAGGAATCCGCCACGCAATTGCTGCTCAAGAGCATTCACAGCGTCATGGCGGGTGAGTATTGGATGGGCCGGGAGAGCGTCTCCGACCTCGTCGCCACGCTGCGCGAGCTGCTGGTGCCGGCGGTGGAAGAGGCGCGCAAAAAAACTTTCGGCCTCACGCCGCGCGAGCTCGAAGTCATTTCCGCCATCGTTGCCGGCTATACCAACAAGGACATCGCGCAGAAATTCTCCATCAGCGAGCAGACGGTCAAGCATCACCTCACCAACATTTTTGACAAGCTGGGCGTCTCCAACCGCCTCGAACTTGCCCTGTTCGCCGTCAACCACCAACTCTTCGTCCCCTAGCCCCTTTTGCCTCTGTAGCGCCGGTCTATGACCGGCGACCTTTGCCAGAACCGGCGCTCATAGAGCGCCGCTACAGCTAGCCCCCAGCCCCTTCCTCCTGACTGCCGACTGCCGACTGCTAACTCCTGACTCCTGCCTCCCGAATCCTGCCTTCCGACTTTTTGTCCTCCAGCACCTTTGTGCCATGCCGGGCAGACCCCCGGGCCATTGGAACTTTTCCAGCCCCTGCTACTCTTGGGCGACGAATCAGCGCGAATCCTAGAAGGGATATTTCCCCACGCCGGCGACGAGCACCGCCGGCGTACGACCAGGCGATGGGCAGGCGCTGGGTGGATACGAGGATGAACGGCTCACAACGCGCCCAGCGCTTTGCCATCGCTATGCCGATTCAGTATCGGTCGATCCATGAAATCAACTGGCTGGAAGGCACAGTCGAAAACATCAGCAGCACTGGAGTGCTCTTGCGAGGCCCGCAGATCATGAGCGTGGCGACGCCCATCCAGATGCGCTTTGAATTGCCGGCAGAGTTTGGCGGCCAGACCGGCGCGCTCGTGGTCTGCCGCGGCGAGGTCGTGCGCGCACTCCTTCCTCCTGCGGAAAACGCGCCCAAAGCTCTGGCCGCCACGATTTTGGATTACACGTTTGTGCGCGGCGCCAACGGCCAACCGTAGAGCGCCACGAAGTGGAGACGCCCCGCTGTGGCGTCCCCGAGACGGTCCATGTGGACAAAGGATTGGCGAATTTGAAGGAGGATGTCATGCACCGCACGACACGCAGAGCACTTCTCGCTCTCGCAGTTTTCCTTACTATCGGTTCTCTCGGCTACGTTCTGCACGGTTCAGCGCTGCTCGCGCCTTCGAGCGGCACCTGGGCCCCCACGCCCGGAGTGTTGTCGGAAGCGCGCAGTGGCGCGGCGGCGGCCGCTCTCTCCGACGGCCGCGTACTGGTCACGGGCGGGGACGGCGCTGCCGGCTCGCCCGTGGCCAGCGTTGAAGTCTTCGGCCTGGACGGCTCATTCGTGCCGGTCGCGCCGATGTCTTTTGCGCGGGCGCGTCACGTCGCGGTCGCTTTAGCGGACGGCCGCGTGCTCGTAGCTGGAGGTGTAGGCGCGGACGGCAACGCCTCGAACTCCGGGGAAGTTTACGATCCCGCTTCCGGCTCGTGGCAAGCGTTGCTCGAGGGGATGCTCGAGCCGCGCGCGGGCGCCACAGCCACGCTGCTTCCGGACGGCAAAGTATTGATTGCGGGCGGCGAGAATTCCGGCGTCGCCAGCATGACGCTGGAAGTCTTCGACCCCGCGTCCGAAAGCTTCCTGCCTGCGGGCGTGATGTCCACGCCGCGCAAAGACCACGCCGCGGCGCTGCTGGCGGATGGCAGAGTCTTCCTTGCCGGCGGCTCCGACGGCACCAACCCGCTGGCCTCGACGGAAATCTGGGACG
>JAIQGB010000433.1 GCA_020072905.1 Terriglobia bacterium
GCATTTCTGGGCTTTTCGATGGAGCGCCGGAACAACCGTGGCCTGCTGGTGGCGACGACCTACGCGATCTTCCTGGTATTGATGGCGACTGTCATCATCACCCTTCCCTCGGGACGTCAACTCAATGCAGTCTGGATGTGCTTAGTCCTTGCATACAACGTGGTGAGCAGGGCAATTCTAGGTAGGTTGGTCAAGGACACGGTACTCCCTGAGTTACGCGGGGGCGGATTGACCAGCCTCGGCCTGGCACCCGGACGCCGTCGCGGTGAGGACGAACCGGATGAACGTGAAGTGGCAGTCAGAAACGCCGCGCACTTCGAAGCCTATCGTGCGCTGGCCGTGTACTCGATTGCGATTTGGGTGGCGTCGCCTATTTTCATCTCGTTGACCGCTTCGACCGCGGTCCGGGCTCTACAGCTACTTATCATGCCATTGCTGGCGATGGCCTTGACGCTCCCCCAAGCGGTTGTCCTTTGGACCGAACCTGACGTGCCGGAAGAAGCAAGGGTCTAGAGGACAGTACCCAAGTCCGGCGCGACAATGCGGCGACGGCGCCTCTTTGGAATCAGGGGTGCCAAACAGAGATGCCAGACTCTGACTTTTGAGTTTTTTGGCGCAGGTTCGGTGTTAAGACGACTTGTCGCCCTCCGGGCTTGAGTTTGACATCTCTTCCCGGGCCGCATAAGATTCTTAATTTGAATCTATTCTGCTGACATGCACTGGAGGTAGTTCATATGACTGTGAAAGTTGGTATCAATGGTTTCGGGCGCATTGGTCGAAATGTACTGCGCGCTTCGTTTCAGGATTCCGGGATCGAGTTTGTGGCTGTCAATGACATCACCGATCCCAAGACCCTTGCGCACCTGTTGAAATACGACTCGGTGTTGGGGATCTTTGCCGCCGACGTCAGCCACACGGCGGACAGCATTGTGGTCAACGGAAAGCCGATCAAGGTCCTCAAGGTGAAGGATCCGGCGGATTTGAATTGGACTTCCTTCGGTGCGGAGATCGTCATCGAGTCCACGGGTCTCTTTACCAAGGCCGAGGACGCCAAGAAGCACCTGAAAGGCACGGTGAAGAAAGTCATCATCACCGCGCCGGCGAAAAATGAGGACGTGACGCTGGTGCTGGGCGTCAACGACGCGGCTTACGACCCGGCGAAGCACCACATTATTTCCAACGCTTCCTGCACCACGAACTGCCTGGCGCCGGTGGCCAAGGTGGTGCACGAGAACTTCAAGATCCTTAAAGGGTCGATGACCACCATCCACGCCTACACGAATGACCAGAGGATCCTCGACTTTCCGCACAAGGATCTGCGCCGGGCGCGTGCCGCGGCGGTCTCCATCATCCCCACGACGACGGGTGCGGCGAAGGCCGTCGGCCTAGTGCTGCCGGAACTGAAAGGAAAACTGGACGGCTACGCGATGCGCGTGCCCACGCCCAACGTCTCGCTGGTGGACCTCGTGGTCTTCACTGAAAAATCCACGTCCGCGGAGGAAGTGAACGCTGCGATGAAGAAGGCTGCCGAGGGCCCGCTCAAGGGCATCCTCGAATACTGCACCGACGAACTGGTCTCGATCGACTTCCGCGGCAACGCGCACTCCGCGATCCTCGATGCGGGCTTCACCAAGGTGATCGACGGCAACTGCGTCAAGGTCACGGCATGGTATGACAACGAGTGGGGCTATTCCTGCCGCGTCCACGATTTGATCAACTTCGTCGCCAAGCGGCTCTAACTCGTCCGTTGTCTGTGACCGGGAACCGCCGGCGCTGGGATGCGCGGAAACGGCCGCCTCCCACCACGGATAGCTGACCACTGGCGACTGGCCGCGAGCTATTCTCTTTTGAAGCGGTGGCCCATGGCAAAACTGTCCATACGCGAGCTCGATTTGAAAGGCAAGCGCGTCTTCATGCGCGTGGATTTCAACGTGCCGCTGAACGACGCCCTGGAGATCACCGACGACACCCGCATTCGGGCCTCACTCCCGACCATCAAGTTGGCGGTCGAGCGAGGTGCGCGGCTCATCCTGGCTTCGCACCTCGGACGTCCGAAAGGGAAGCCGAACCCCACGATGAGCTTGCGGCCCGCCGCCGAGAGGCTCTCCCAGTTGCTGGGGAAGCCCGTAACGTTCGCCGCCGACTGTGTGGGACCGGAAGTCGGTGCGCAGGCCGCGGGGCTCCGGGACGGCGACGTGCTGCTGCTGGAGAACCTGCGTTTCCATCCGGAAGAAGAAAAAAACGACGCCGGATTCTCCAAGCAACTGGCGGCGCTGGCCCAGGTCTATATCAACGACGCGTTCGGGTCAGCGCACCGCGCGCACGCTTCGACCGAGGGGATCACACGGTGCCTTTCCCCCTGCGCGGCGGGCCTGCTGATGGAAAGGGAACTCGAGTACCTCGGCAAGGCCGTCCAGAACCCCGAGCGGCCTTACATTGCGATCGTGGGGGGCGCCAAGGTCTCCGACAAGATCGAACTGCTGCAAAACCTCATGAAGTTCGCCGACGGTGTCCTGATCGGCGGAGCCATGGCATATACGTTTCTGAAAGCGCAGGGCGTCGAAGTCGGGAAGTCCAGGGTGGAAGACGACAAGCTGGACCTGGCCAGGGACCTGTTGCAGTTCGCCGAACGGCGCAGCATCAAACTACACCTCCCCACCGACCACGTGGTCGCCGAGAAATTGGATCCCTCTGCCAAGGGCGAAGTTGTGTCCACCGTACAGATTCCTTCCGACCGTCTGGGGGTGGACATCGGCCCGGCCACGCGCGCTGTCTACGCGGGCGAAGTCGCCCGGGCCAAAACCATCGTCTGGAACGGGCCCATGGGCGTCTTTGAGATCGATCAGTTCGCGGAGGGAACGCTCGCCATCGCGCGCGCCGTGGCGGCCTCGTCGGCGGTTTCCATCGTCGGCGGAGGCGATTCTGTCGCCGCCGTCCATAAGGCGGGAGTAGCGGAAAAGATCTCCCACATCTCGACCGGCGGCGGCGCCTCGCTCGAGTTCCTCTCCGGTCTGAAATTGCCCGGGGTGGAAGCGCTGACCGAAAAGTAGGCAGTAGGCAGAAAGCAGTGGGCAGGAAGCAGGCAGATCCACCAGACGCCGGAGCGGTCGGCGGCGCGTCCCGAGACGGCCACCGCGCACTGATGCAGCCGGCCGTCGGGTTCGTCCTCGCCTGCGCCGCCATCGCGACCACCTTCCAGGTGGCCCCGGTCGTGCTCGGCTGGCGATTCTTCCGACGCGCGCGCCGGCGCGCGGCGGCGTGGAGCAACGGTCCGCTGCCCCCGGTCACGCTGCTGAAGCCACTGAAGGGCCAGGGCATCGACCTCCTCACCAGTGGCAACCACAT